>CALYOL010000004.1 GCA_945231345.1 uncultured Porphyromonadaceae bacterium | reverse complement strand
TGCTTACAGTGAGCATAAGCGCACCACGACGTCCGCCTTGCGCTACTTCGCGAGTGGAATTTGAGTAACGCTCCATAAAAGGTACAAGACCTGTGGATGTTAGGGCTGAATTTTTGACAGGAGTACCTGCAGGTCGGATATGAGACAAGTCATGACCTACGCCACCGCGACGTTTCATTAGTTGCACTTGCTCTTCATCAATTCTGATGACGCCGCCATATGAATCCGGGTCACCGTCAAGTCCAATAACGAAACAGTTTGATAGAGAACCAACTTGGTAATGATTTCCAATGCCAGACATTGGACTGCCCTGTGGTACAATATATTTGAAATCTTTGAGGTATGAGAAAATTTCATCCTCAGTCATCGGGTTCGGGTAATTTTTTTCAATGCGAGCTACTTCTGAAGCAATGCGCCGATGCATATCATCAGGCGTTTTTTCGAAAATATCGCCTTCTGAGTCCTTTAGCGCATATTTGCTCACCCACACACGGGCAGCAAGTTCATCGCCACCGAAATATTCAAGAGAAGCATTATACGCCTCGTCGTATGTGTAAACTTTTTGTTCCACGGAATTAATTAGGTTTATAATTTGGGTTAATACTGTCAAAATTGTTTTTGGAAAAGATTAGAAATTTTTGACTTTGCAAAGTAACACATATTATTTGTTATATCCAAATCTTTCAACAAGAATTTATTTACATTTTACATAGTTTACCTTTTTTAATTTATAAGTATTTTATAATCAAGGAAATATGTTTTTGAGAATTGCATAAAGTTTTCCGTTTTTTAAATTTGACATGAACTGTAATATAAATATTGGTAAAATTGGGATATATATTGAATATATATTATGCATAATTTAATGATTTGAATCAATAATCTCATTGTATATTAGTTGTTTGATTAACACTATCTTTATTTTCAATTTAATAAAAAATAAGTATAAATCCTATTGTTTAATATTGCATAAATGAAATATTAAATTTATCTTTGCAAACAAAAACAATCTTAATGGCGTCGACACTTGATTATATCGAATTTGTTTGCTCTCAAATTTCAGAAGCAGGGATAATTAGAACTAAAAAGATGTTTGGTGATTGGCTGATTTATATTGATGATAAACCGGCTGTTCTTGTATGTGACAATACTTGTTACATAAAAATATTTCCTGAGATTACGAAAATGATGAAAGATGCACAAATTGGGTGTCCGTACCCGGGTGCAAAGAAACATTATATTCTTGATATAGAACATAAAAGAGAGGCATTGGACATTATAAAAACTATACTGCCACTCATTAAAAATAAAAGTTAATATAATTGAAGAAAACAAGAAAGCGATGTTGACAAATAATCATCATCGCTTTCTTGTATATCATTAAGCCTATTTATGCGAAAATTTTACTTTCTATTTTTGTAACATCATCTTTCAACTGTTTCTCATGGGGCAGACGGTCCTCGATGTTTTTGCAGGCATATAAAACAGTAGCATGAGTACGCGCAAGCTTAGTACCGATGGCAGCAAGCGGCATCTTTGCATGTTTTTTAGCAAGATACATAACCATCTGACGAGCATCCGAAATTTCGCGCTTACGAGATTTTGTGAAAATGTCTTCAGGGTCAATTCCGTAATAATTACTTACTTCCTCAGCAATCATCTCGAAGTTAACTTGTTTTTGCTTAACCGTGTATGAATTTTGCATCACAGACCTTACAAGTTCAATAGTTATATCTTCACCGAGAATTGCAGCATATCCCACAATAGTCACCATTGTACCTTCAAGCTCTCTAATGCTATCTGTAATATTAGAGGCAATGAAGTCAAGAACTTCGTCACTGAGCAAAACACCTTCTGTCTGAGCTTTCATCTTGAGCACTTCTCGGCGCAATTCATAGTCAGGGCGTTCAAGTCTAACTGTCATACCCCATTTAAATCGCGTAAGCATACGCTCAGACATACCTTTCATTTGAGATTGAGGGCAGTCGCTGGAGATGATTATTTGCTTTCCGTTTAGCTGTAGATGATTGAAGATATGAAAGAACGTGTTTTGAGTACGCTCTTTGCCAATAAGGTCTTGGATATCATCAATAATCAGGCAATCAATGCTCTGGTAAAAATTGATGAAATTGTTTATATCTCCATTGTGAGCAGCTGTAGTGAACTGACTTTCAAAAAGGCGTGATGTAACGTAAAGCACACGCATCTCAGGATTATTTTCTTTGAGACGTATGCCAATTGCATGCATCAAGTGGGTTTTGCCTACACCGGAAGGACCAATGATAAACAATGGGTTAAATGTTTTACATTTTGGGTCATTACCTATAGCTTCTCCTATAGAAAGCGCTACTTTATTTGACATACTTCCGCAATAGTTCTCGAAGTTATATCGCGGGTTGAGCTGAGAGTCAAAATTTGTATTTACCGCCGTAATGGCAGGATTTGCGGGAGGGAGGTTAGGCTTAATTGCATTTGAGGGGTTCTCGCTTCTTACAGTAATCTTAGTAGCAGGTTCATTGTTAACCTGATTATAGCAGTAAAAAAGTTTAGTGCCTGGTCCGTAAACGCGATTAATTACTTTACCAAGTAAGTCTCGGTACTTTTCTTCAATATATTCAGAGAAAAAAGAAGATGGCACCATTAGTCGCAAATTACCTTCGCTAAAGTCCAAAGAAGTCACCGGCTCAAACCAAGATTTGAACTGATCAGGGGACAGATTGTCTTTTATAATGCGAAGACACTCCTCCCACATCTGTATGTGGTTGCGTATCATGTCGAAAATTTCTTATCTTTTTCCAGTACAAAATTGAGGATTATTTTTGAAAAAAACAAAGTCAAAAAATTTGGTTTTTACAAAAATATTGCAACTATCCTGAATTTCAAGAACTTATAATAATTAGCTTATACTTTTCAATTTTATCTATAGTTTCAATAACTAACACCCTATTTATTAACTGATTAATGTGTAAGTAGAGAAACTCATCAGTATTATTGTTTTTTGACTTAATGTGAAAAATATTTGGCTAAATCACGTCAAATAAACAATTACAGCGATTTAGCCAAAATATTTTATTATTTAGAATAATTCTAAATAACGCACTTTTCCCTAAAGAAGTTTAATATTGATATATCTTTTGGGATTTTTCTTTATATCTATAAATAGGGAGTCAAGGCTTTTGACAGTATTGTTTAGGTTATTGTATAGTGCAGGGTCATTCATGAGCAGACCGAGTGAGGAGTTAGGATTATTAAGTTCTTCGGTTAGTTGGCGAAGATTGTTAGCAGTCTGTTGGATTGATACCATACAAGAATCAAGCGGAACGGTCTTAAGTTCCTCAGAAACATATGCAAGATTACCAGTGATAGTGCTAACGTTTTGAGTTGTTGCCTCAACATTTCCCATAACAGAAGGTAATGCCTTGACAGACTTATTAAGTGCAGTCATAGTAGCTTCAAGATTTGCAGTGATGGCGTCAAGTCGTTTTACAGAAGCAGCTATAGCAGGGTCGGATGCAAGCTTGTTAATAGAAGTGAGTAGAGAGTCTACTTTAGGAAAAATGTTAGCAACACCAGGCATAATGTCTGTAGAAAGTCCATCCATAAGCCCTGAAGCTGTTTCAGATTCTATTTTGTCACCTACGTTGTAAAACTCTGCATTATCAGCGAGCTGAAGCTGAACTGTAGCAGTGCCAAGCATATCACAGACAATTACTGCTTTTGAACCTTTAGGCAATTTAAGCTCTTTATCAAGGCTAAATTCTACGGCGACATGTCCGGGATTGTCATATTCATAATCAATAGACCTGACAAGCCCTATTTTGTAGCCATTAATTGTCACAGGAGCTGAAACGGCAAGCCCGTTTACATTTGTGTAGGATGCAGTGTAGTAATTTGCAGGTTTAAAAACATTTATGCCTTTCAGGAAGTCAATTCCGAAAAACAAAACGCATAGCGCAATAATAACGCATATGCCGATGGTGATTTCTTTTCTTATTTTCATGATTTAATTATTAATTCAATTTGATATTACTATTCATGTTATTTACTGATTAACCTCCTCATCATTGTCAGAGTCGTCGTATATCTTTTCGAGATACTCCTTGTATTTGATAATGCCTTCGCATACAGCTTTGGCGCACTTTTCCTTGCCGTCTTTTGATGCGAGAAACTTGTTTGCCTCTGGATATGATAGATAATCTAATTCCACAATCACAGAAGGTGCCCAGACCTCCCTAAGCAAAGCAAGGTCACGAAGGCTCTGATGAAATCCTCCACGCTTTCTGCCGGCTATGGCTTCAAGCTCATCAAGTATATAATTTCCAGCCTTAAGGCTAAGTTCGAAAGATTCAAGCCTCTGTAAGCGCTGCTTGTCGGTGTATTTATCAAGGTTCTGCATTTGGCTTGCGTTCATCACAACAGCATACGCTCCATAAATCTTTTTTTGTTTTGCTTTACCGGCAATAGCATTACAGTGAATTGAGATAAAAAGGTCCGGTTTAATCCTGTTAGATAGCGCTGCACGGTCTTTAAGTTCAATGAAAACATCCTTTTCACGCGTCATAATAACTTTTACGTCTTTATGTTCGTTTTTGAGTTTATCGCGCACAAGTTTTGACACTTCAAGGTTTACTGTTTTTTCCTTAACTTTATTGTATATTGCTCCACCTTGAAACCCACCGTGCCCGGCATCTATGATAACTACAAAATCTTTCGCTGCTGACGAGACGCTAAGGCAAGCCAGCAGAAGAAATAATAGTAGTTTTATTTTATTTGCCTGTTTCATTATAACAGTCAGAGCTTAATGAAAATTACACAATCTTAAGACTGTGTCTATTTTCAAGTGCAAATTTACGAAATTACCGACAAATTACCCATTTTTTGGCAGGTTTTATTCCAATTTCGCAAATTATACGGCAAATATTGCCAAACAATCAACTCAAATTTGTACTTTTGCATTAGTTATGAAAAAGATTATTTACTTTTACGCTATTTTGGTTGCTTTAATGAGTAGCTGTACAAGCCACAATGATTATGGCAAAATAACAATTGTGCGCACAGATGAAATGTGTATGACCGATAGACTTGATAGTGCTCAGAAATATCTTGGCCCTTTTCTTGAAGTGATGTCAAGTCAAATGGGAATGCGTCTTGACATTGAAAATTACTCAAAATCTCGAGCCATGATGATTTTTGGCAAAGATGTAAACAAGTATTTATTGCCGCTTGACTCCGTGGAACGAGTATTGGCACAAATGAATGGTAAAGCAAAAGAATTAAAAGTAAATATTGCTAATAAGCATTATGTTGGTGTTATTAATTCTTATAGTCAGCCAATAATGGTAATTGATTCAATAGTATATATCGGCCTAAACCACTATCTTGGTTCTAATTATGCCGGATATACTGCATTCGCTGATTATATTAAGAAAGTTAAAACAATTTCGCACATGCCTTTTGACGTGGCAGAATCGTCATTGGCTTATTGTTATCCATATTTGAGACAATCAGATGAAACTGCAATAAATCGTATGTTGTATGAGGGAGCTCTATTGTACACAATATTGGAATTAATGCCTGATGCAGATGTATTTGATATACTTTTATATTCCGATACTGAAATTGATTTTGTGAAAGAAAATGAGTCAAAGATTTGGGCTGCATTAGCTGCACGTGATTTCCTTTATTCTACAGACAGGATTATAATTGCTAAACTTTGTCAACCATCGCCTTCTTCTTCATATTTGCATGATGGTTGTCCGGCAATGATAGGTAGGTATATAGGCTATAAAATTGTAAAATCATATTTAAAAAATAATGAGGTACCAGAACTGAGTTTTATTTTATCCCCAAGCTTCTATAATTCAAAAAATAGTCTTTTGAAGTCAAAATACTCACCTCATTAAATAAATTTAACAATTCCACAAACTCACTAATAGTGCGGTTTCTCAGACTTTTGACTAATTATGTATATCTAATTTAAGCCAAAATACTTGCATATCTTGTCATAAATTTGTAACTTTGCACCCGAAAACAAAGGTTTTCAGTGTCATAAGAGGTGACACTATGCCGAAAATCGGCGGGGATATTGATAATTTCAATTCATTTTGAAAGTTGGATATATCCTTATTAGTAACATTAATCGAAGACAATGAAAAAATCATTTTTGTTTCTTGCAGGCATTGTAATGATTTTGATATTCTCCTTTGGTTTTACAAATGACGAAGTGGGTGCAAAGGTTGGAGCATATGCGCCAAATATATCACTCCTTGACAATGACAAAACAATAGACATTGAAAGATTTCGTGGAGAATACCTGTTGCTGACATTTTGGTCTTCATACGATGCATCATCACGATATATGTGCAATGAGTATGACTCCTTTATGAAAAGTAATTCAAAATCAATCAATTATCTGTCTGTCAACCTTGATGAGAGCGAAACTCTTTTCAGTGAGGTTCTCAAACTGGATAATCTTAACAATGACTCGCAATTTTTTGCCGGAAATCGTAACTATAATCAGATTGACAAATTTTACGACTTGAAGGCAGGGTATTATTCCTTTCTTATCAGCAAAACAGGTAAGATTATAGCGATAAACCCAAGTGTCAGCGAACTTAAAAACCTTTAATTGATTAGTCTGCTGCCCTAATATTGGGCAACGGGCTTTTTTTATGTCAATATGTACAGAAATCATTTTGAGAATTGATACATATCATTGCCAACTTTTTTAATTAGTATTAAACATTTGACATAGTGTCTACGTTATATATAAAACAAATAAATAGTTATAATTATGGATAATTTCAATGACATTATAAATGGAGACAAACTGACATTGGTGGATTTTTTTGCCACATGGTGTGGTCCCTGTCAGATGCAGATTCCTGTTTTGACTGAATTAAAGAAAGCAATAGGGGAAAAAGCAACAATCTTAAAAATTGATGTGGATAAAAATGAAGAACTCGCCACGCTTTACAGAGTGATGAGCGTGCCTACATTGGTGCTTTTCAAATCAGGTGAGGCAATCTGGCGAGAGTCTGGATATCACGACCTTAACACTCTGAAGACATTGATTGAAAAATTTAAATAAACAACATCAACAGTTAATGACATTGTCATCTGCAATATCTGAGTGTTAGAAATCTTTTACCCTGCTAAATCTCATTTTAGCTTTGTAAAGAGGAAAGTTTATTTCAAGTACTTCAAGCATCTGTAAGGAGGCAAAGGTTTCATCTTTCATTAAGTCCATCTTAGAATTATACCATTCAAGGTCAAAATGATTGATGAAAATGGTCTTTAAAAGTCTTCCTTTCAGCATGCCTGTGTGCCAGCATTTTTTATATGTTTTCGCTCCCTCTATGTAAATAATATCATAGTTTCCATCTCTTGCAGGAAGAATGGCAAGAGTATATTTTCCACCCGGGACTGCCAATTTTGGATTGTTTTCACGGTCAAGATATCTATAGATGCCAACTATGCTGTCGTTTGAATACCTGACTACACGACGAATGTCTTCAATCGTTAGGTTTGTCTCGAGCTCAGGCGTATTGTCTTTTATGACATTTGCCCTAAAGATTTTTATTGTAGAACCTATGTCGGAATAAAACTGAAAGAGCTTTAAATTTTTCTTCCATGGTAACTTTGCTAATGATATTTTCTTATTTAAATATATGTTCAAACCTGAGTAAAAATTGCCGGAGATTGATAATTGATTATTTCCTCTATAAAGGTCTGCAATTTTTGAATCATCAATCTCAACCCTTCCGACAATAGAATCATTAAGGATGTCAACGATATTGACTTGCATAATCCTATCATCTTCAAATGCTGAGTATTTTGCCTTAGTCCAAGTGAATGAAAGTTTATAGCCATCCGTTGTAGTGCTATCGCAAAATTCAATATCAAATTTAGAACTATTATCAGGGTTCTTAACGTGACAAAACATTATATTAGCATCTATGATTTTAGGTGAATCAATTTTTATTGTCACAGTTGAATCCTTTGGAACGGATATGTTTTTCCCCTTATACCTTGCACTATTTTGGGCAAAACCGGCTGTAGAGACGACAGCAATAATGAATGTTATAAAGTAGCGTAGAATCATTCTGATACTTTTGAAATTATCTCTTTAACTGAATCAACAAACTCCATACGAGGCATGTCATATTTAAGCCAATTAATTTTAAACCCTCTCCTTTCCATTCCACGAAACCATGTCATCTGACGCTTGGCAAACTGATGTATAGCAATATTCAGTTCATCCACCATTTGACAATAAGTCAAATGCCCCGTAACATATAGGGTCAAGTATTTGTATTCAAGTCCATAATAAATTAGGTCATCAGGAGCAATTCCACTATCTAACAGCATTTTAATCTCATCTACCATACCGCATTCAAGTCTGGCTTTAAGTCGGGAGGTAATTCTATCTCTACGGCTTTCACGGTCTATATCCACCCCGATGATAACTGCGTTATTAATTGGTTTAGGCTTTGCTAAAATAGCCTCATTAGGGTGTTGTTCATAGTAGGTTTGTATTTCAATGGCGCGAATAGCGCGTTTGCAACTGTCAACGTCTGTTGTATTGTGTAGAACTTTCATCTTAGAAAGAATCTCTTTTAGCTCTTCAAGGTTTTTGTCTTTAAGATTCTCTCTAAGCTCATCGTTTTGTGGCACCGCTGGCAAAACGAGTCCATTCAGTACGGACTCAACATAAAGACCCGTTCCACCGCAAAGTATAGGTAGACGATTGTTGTTGATGATTTGATTGTATGCGATTTGATAATCCCTAAGATATCGGTAAAGATTGTATTTTTCCCCAGCTTCTGCAATATCTATCAAATGGTATGGTATATTGTCATATTCCTCAAGGTCTTTACCTGTACCAAGATTCATGCCACGATATACTTGCCGCGAATCTGCACTAATTATTTCGCCATTTAATGCTTTAGCAACATCAACAGCGCGACGAGTTTTACCTGAAGCAGTAGGACCAGTAATAACGAGTAGGGGAATATTTGTCATAATAATTATAAACAAAATCGAAAACCTTTCGATTTCCGACTAAATATACTTTATATGATTATCTACTTCAATTTTCCTCCACTTTCAATTACAAAAAATAACAAGAGCCATTAAGGCTTATTGAGTTAGAGGAAAAGAATATAGAAGTAGAATATGAATAATTAAAAACTTTTGTTATTTTGATTGTTCCTGCTCCTTAAGGATTTCAATTGCCATATCATATATTGTAGTATCATCAAGAACTACGATACCGCCGTCAGGACCCGGTTCAATGTGTACACCTAAGTTCTTTCCGAACTCATAATTACTTCCGCCAAAATAGTTACGCACGGTCTGAACTGTGGTGTTGAGCTTGTCAGCAATACGATGGGTCGCACCATCAGGTAAACTGTCTTTGATGCGACGAAGTTCATTGAATGTGATTGTCTTACTCATAATAATTATAGTTTATAAAGTTAATACAACGTGTTTGTTAAATTTCGTGTGATAAAATTATACTTTAATTTTGAATTAAGCAAATATTTTTAATAAAAAAGAAACATGTTTTATAACATATTTTGAAATTTATGCTAAAAATCATTATTTAATTTATTGTGTAATAAATGATTAGAGCGAGATTGTTGAAAATCAAATTTTTTCAACAGATTTTGCAGAAATCCAGGCGCGATGAGTATTGTCGACAACAACCTCATACCACAATGGATTTTCAGCATCGGTAGATACACGAACAGAATCTACAATTTCAAGTCGGGTACCTTCATGTAAGAAGTATGCCTGCTCACTTTTATCCTTTGCAACTCTTGGTGAAGTGCTAAGTTGTACAGACTCGTCAATGATAATAGCGCTGCTGTCGGAGGATATTCTTTTTGCTGATTTAAATGAGTAAATAATGCAAAATATGGTGCTAATTATTAGGATTAGTCCCATAAAGAATGAAATTTTGCGGTATCTAACGGCATTCAGGAATATATATCCAACGATGCACAGGATAAGAAGCAGAAACGAAATGAATGTAACTATTGCCCAACCATCAGCAGTAAATAATGTGACAATATTCTCATCAACCTTTTCCGTAAGAGTTAAATTATCATCCTGCTTATCTACAATCTTCGTTTTAACGAAGTCAAGATTTGTCATGGCATCCTCATTAGTTGGGTCGAGCTTGAGTGCGCGGCTATAATATAAAATTGCTTTGCCATTTTGTCCATTTCTGTAATAGGCATTCCCAATATTATAGTATAGGTCAGTAGAAACTCCCTCTTCAGATGCTGCTTCTTTGTATAGTTTTATTGCTGTTGCATAGTCTTCATTCATATAGGCAGAATCTGCCTGTTCAACTTTATCAGCAGCAAACACAGCTACCGCAATATTGACAAGAAGGAATAATATAAATATCTTTGTCTTCATATCTTTACTTGGAATTTTCAATTTTACTTATTATATCAGAAGCTTGCTCAAAAGTATGTTCTACTGATTCGTCAGTCAATCCAGGTGTATAACGAGCCATTTCGCAATCGTCAATGATTGTGATAAGCTGATTGGTTACATCTTCCGAGATGTTATTTTTAGCGAGTTCTTGGGCAATGTTTTGTCTGGTGAGCAAAGAAGCCGGCATTGAAAGTTTGTCGCTAAGATACCCCCAAAGAGCTTTGAGTATTTCTTCATAAAATCCATCAATGTTGTGCTGTTTCATTAGCTTTTCAGCCGCATTTAGGCGCTTTTTTGCCACCTTGTTGGCGTATGCTTTTTTTACCCCAATAGTATCTGAAGTAAACTTTATATGCTTAGAATAAGCAAAGAGGATTATAATTAATGCTATAATGATAAAACCGTATGCAGACCAATAACCGATGCTGTAAACAAGAGGTTTATTATCTTTACTCAAGGCTTTATTCCCAAGTTTTATATGCAGAATATCAGTATTTTTAACCTGAATATTTTGCTGGTCTGTAGCAGCTGTAGGTGCATTTGCTCCCTTTGCTACATTCAGCTTATAAGACTGCGTAGCAATGGTTTCATAACTTTTTGTTTGAGGATTAAAATACACAAATTCGTATGCCGGTATAGTAAATTGCCCTACAGACTGCGGGACGAATGTATATTCTATAGAATTTGTGCCCTTTACAGTGTTGCCTGCAATCGCAGCATTGATTTCTGCTTTAGGGGTATACTGCTCAAATTCTTCAGGAAACTCAATTTCGGGTTCTTTTATGTATTTTATATTACCGGTACCGGAAATTTTGAGTGAAAGTGAAGCAGCCTCGTTTGTGCGAAGAGAAGAAGAGCTGAGGTCTGAAGAAATTGTAAAATCTCCAACGGCACCCGAAAATTTGTCAGGTTGCGGTTGGGGTAGGGGAAGAATATTAATTGAAAGATTTCCGGGCTTCACGTGAACTGTTTTTTGCACAGGGCGTTGAGTTGTGAAAAAGCCCATATTTACACGTTCATATTGGATAACGGAAATGTCATATTGTCCTGAGTTAATTGTAAGTTTTCCTGTTTGCTGTGGAAAAATAATATACTTTTTCAGCACAGCAGTTAGATAGTTCTTACCATTATAGTGTTCCATCTCGTTAAGTGAAGCTACATCATTCATTTCATCAATAAGAAATCCGTCGAAAGACGGGGGAGTAGCCGACGTGATGCCTTCAATACTCTGATAGCGTGTGTATAACTTCATTGTACATTCTATAGCTTCTTCCTTGAAAGCCTGTGACTTATTTAGTATAACACGGATAAATACATCCTTGTCTGACACTTGTTTGTCCGGAGATTGCGTAGAAATGTCATCCACATCAACATCTCCGCTATTTCCACTGCTGCCTGTTCCACTACCATAATTGTCTGAAGGAAGAACTTTGAAAGTCACGCTTTTTGAATGTAGCTGTCTACCATCAACAGTAATTGTGGCAGATGGAATAGTATAAGTGCCATTTTTCTCTGCTCTGTATGTATAAGTATAGTCTACTGTAACACTTGATGACTGGCGACCATTTATAAACTCATAACTTTGCATAGTGGACTGAGCAGGGCCATAGAGCTTTTTACAGCCTTCAATATCAGGTACAATCAACCCGCTTCCTTGACCGTCCTTAAGCCTATATGTTACAGTGAAATTTTTTCCCTCAACCACGTTTCGTGGAGGAACAACACTGAAAGTCGCTTCTGCAAAAACATCGATGCAGAATGTAAGAAGTAGTAATAATATGTTTAGCCTTTTCATCATTTTATTCTTATAAATTACCATGGCTTTTCAGGATTTCGGCGTTGTGAGCCCTGTTCTCGCGCTTTCTGTGCCTCTACACGTCGACGAGTTTTAGCCTCCTCATTTTCCATAGCCTTTAATATTTTTTCTGCATTAGCATCACTCATTGAAGACTGCTGCTGTTGATTTTGCTGCTGTTCTTCTTTATTTTGTTGCTGTTGCTGCTTTTGCTCTTCTTTCTTTTGTTCTTCTTTCTTTTGTTCTTGTTGCTGTTCTTGTTGTTGATTATTTTGTTCCTGATTCTGCTGATTTTTCTTTTGCTCTTGCAATTTCAACTGAGCTATACGCAAGTTCTCGCGTGTTCGGTCATTATCTGGATTAATTCTCAACGCTTTTTTATAAAACGAGATACTCTCAGCATACTGCTGTTGGTCAAATGCCAAATTGCCTAAGTTGTGGTAACACTTTTCTTTAATGCTTTGGTTCTGCCCCGTTGTTGTAAGGTCCTGTAGGATAGTTTTCGCATCCTCGACTGGATTTTTCCCTTCATTAGGATTTGCGTTTCCGCTCTGTTTGAGAAGGGACGAAGCAAGATTAAACTGTGCATATTCATTATTAGGGTCAATTTCAAGTGCTTTTCGATATTTTACTTCTGCATCGGCAAATTTCTCACTTCGATATAATTGATTACCCTCTTTAATGAAATTTCTTACATTCTTTTGGGCACTTGGTTTCTCAGAACCAACATAAACAGGTGTATTTACCTCTTGTTTCTTGTTATCCTCGTCCTGTTCCTGATTATTTATATCAAGGGATTGAGCAAGAGTGGCAAATGAAGCAAAGGCTGATAATATGATGAATAATAATTTTTTCATTTCTTTGTAAAGAAGTTATAGTTGTTAAGCCAACGAATTGCGCGGTCTAATACAAATATGTCAGCAATAAGGAATATAAGCGCAAGCCATCCAAAAACAGGGAACTGTTCTGCAGATGCTTTATATACAATATGTTGGATATCACCCTTTTCAAGGCGGTCAAGAGAATCTTCAAGCGTGTTAAGTGCTGAAGATTGTGCACCGTTTACGTATATGCCATTACCGGTTTTTGCTATGCTTGCCGCTACAGCTTCGTTAAGTTTAGTAGTGACAACATTACCTTCACGGTCTTTCATGTATGTTCCTTGGTTGTCTAAAGGAATTGGGTTTCCTTTAGGCGAACCTACTCCTATTACATTTATCTGAATTCCTTTGTTAGCTGCTTCTTTTGCCATTTCATCAGCATTGCCTTCATGGTCTTCTGCGTCTGTAATAAGAATAATGGCTTTAGACATAGTTTCATCCGATGTAAAACCATTCATGGCAAGCCCTATAGCATCTCCGATTGCAGTGCCTTGCGTCTGTATCATATTGGGTGATAGAGAGTTGAGATACATTTTAGCAGATATATAGTCTGTAGTTAGAGGCAACTGTGTGTAAGCTTCTCCCGCGAATACTATAAGACCAACTTTATCGTTATTGAGCTTGTCAACGAGCTTGTCAAGTATGTGTTTTGCTCTATCAAGTCTTGAAATTCCTCGTGGGTCATCGTTGCTGCTTGCGAGCATTGACCGTGACACGTCAAAAGCAATCATCACTTCAATCCCTCGGCTATCTTCTACGTCTTCCTTTTCCCCTGAGCGAGGTCGTGCTATAGCAATGATAAGCGCAAGAATGGCAATCATTTGTAGAATGATTTTAATATATGGCTTATAAGGAGAACGCTCTGGCATTAAAGGTTCTAATACGGCAGGTTGACCAAATTTCTTAATCTTGTGCTTTCGTGCAACTTGTGCCCAGTAAAAAAGTAAATATATTACCGGGAGTATTAACAATAAATATAGTAGGTGTGGATAAGCGAAATTAAACATATCTCTTACATTATTTGTCTTATGGAATAGTACGTAACAAAGTATGTCGTAGGACGAGTTCTCCTACAAAAGCAATCAATGCCATAATTGCCCATATCATATAATTGTCTTCTGTATGAGAAAAGTTTCTGACATCCATAGCTGTTTTTTCAAGGCTATCAATCTGTTCAAAAACTTCTTTAAGTACATTGTTTCCAGTTGCGCGGAAATATTCACCTCCGGTTGTAGCTGCAATCTCTTTAAGGGTGGCTTCATCTATTACAACTTCTTGCGGGACGTATTCAATTCTGCCGAAATAATTTTGTTGTGGATAGAGAGCAGTACCGTTGGTTCCAATACCAATAGTATAAATCTTTATACCGAATTTGCGAGCTATTTCGGCAGCTGTTTTAGGAGCCACGTTACCGGTATTGTTTGAGCCGTCTGTGAGCAAAATTATTGTTTTTGATTTTGCTTTTCCACTCTTAATGCGGTTTATTGATGTGACAATGCCATCACCAATGGCAGTAGCGTTGCCAAGCATTCCCATTTGGATATTTTGAATATAGTTTGTCAGAATGGCGCGGTCCATAGTCATTGGTACTCCTGTAAGGCTTTCTTCAGCGAAAAGTACAAGACCAATATTGTCATTTTCTCGTGTAGAAACAAAGCTGTTTGCAACACTTTTCGCAGCTTCAAGCCGGTCTGGAGTGAAGTCTCTTGCAAGCATACTCGGAGAGACATCGAGCGTGATTACAATATCGATACCCTCTGTTTTTGTAGTATTCCAGCTGTCATGGGTCTGTGGTCTTGCTATTACGATGATTACACATGCTATTGCAAATAATCTCATCGCAAAAAGAAAGTGCAGTAGGTATTCTTTATATGATTTACCTAATTTAGCAAAGGGAAGTGTGGAAGATATCTCAATTGCAGGGTGTGCTTCTCTATGCTTCAATATATACCATACAACGATAGGTATTAGAAGAAGCAAAAGCCATAAATATCCAGGATGCGCAAATTGCATAATATCTATATTTTTAGGTTACCAGTATTATTATCAACTTCTTCAACTTGTGGGGCAGGCTTAGTGTCTTCAACAAACTGAAGAGCGTAGTTGAACGACCTGACGTTATCCTCGGGCATAGGCCGAACTTTTGCAAACTTTACAAAGTCTGCAACTTCGAGAATTTGGCGTATCATCTCTTTGTGCGACTTTGTCTCTGGATTTTCGTTAAGTGCTCTATTTATCTGAGTAGTTGTCATCTCCACAGCGTTAATACCAAATCTGTCTTGTAGATATATGCGGAGAATGTCTGTAAGCGAGGTATAGTATTCCTTTTCCTGTCCATTATTGCATAGGTTCTGCTCCTTGAGATTGTTAAGACCAAGCATAGCAGCCTCGTATGGAGACAATTTGGGAACGATTTTCTTGAATGGATTTGGCAATTCTTTTTTGTGAAGCAAAACAATTACAACAATAGTTACAATAATTATGACAATTAATAATAGAATCCATACCCAATAGTCGATGATGAAATCAGGCAAGAAATCATACCATTTGCTCTCTATGTCTTCTACATCTGCAATTGGATTTATAGTTTCGAGGTGAGAAACATTAACTGGCAATACTTTCATCGCAAGCTCGTTTGATTTGAGAGTATCTTTACCCGAAAGATATTTTATCGCCGGAATAATATACTCACCAGAGTCAAAAGACTGAATAATAACATCCCTGTTCACTTGCCGTAATGAGTTCCCAAGGTCAATGGTGTCTAAAGCAACTATTTCAGAAACTTCAATTTCAGGTATGATTAACTGCTCAGGTTGCAAACAAAGTTCACCTTCAACATTTGTCGGCTCAACTATTTCAAGGTGTATTGTAGTCTTATGCCCCATGAGCAGGGTCACAGAATCAAGCACTGCGGTAATTTTTGCCGCATGTGCCATATCAATGACACTGAATATCAATAATATAAAATATGTTAGTCGTCTTATCATCATACTATGTATATCTATTTTACTCCTCTACGCTTAAAAAGTCCCATCAATACTTTCACATAATCTTCGTCTGTAGGGACAGAAGCATAGTCAATACGATATCGATTAAGAGCTGCTTGATTTTTTTGCTGACACTCATACCACCATTTCCCGTAGGAGTTCCGCACACTTTTTGAAGACGTATCAATCCAACGGTCATTCCCGGTCTCAAGGTCTACAACACGCATAAAGCCCACATCTGGAAGTTGTGAGTCTCGTTTATCAAATACCTGTATAGCAATCAAGTCGTGACGATTACCGGCGATAGAGAGCTCTTTAGAAAAATCTTTCTCAGAGATGAAATCAGACAGCAAGAATGCTGTGCAGCGTTTCTTAAGTGCATCTGTAAAGAATCTGAGAGCATTGCCAATGTCTGTCCCCTTATTTTGTGGTTCAAAGTTTAGCAACTCTCTTATTATAAATAAGATATGTTTTTTACCTTTCTTCGGCGGAATGAATTTTTCAATCTTATCAGTAAAAAAGACAACTCCTATTTTGTCGTTGTTTTGAATGGCAGAAAATGAAAGGGTTGCGGCAATCTCAGCCATGATTTCTCTCTTTTCTTGTCCAACAGCACCAAATAAACGGCTTGCAGACAAGTCGACGAGAAGCATGACCGTCATCTCACGCTCTTCCTCATATACTTTTACATAGAGTCGGTTGTGACGAGCCGTTACGTTCCAGTCAATGTCGCGAATATCGTCTCCATATTGATATTCTCTGACCTCAGAAAAAATCATACCACGACCTTTAAATGCGGAATGATATTCTCCTGCGAATATATTTTGTGAAAGTCCGCGAGTTTTTATTTCAATCTTGCGTACTTTGCGTAATAGTTCATTAGCATCCATAGTATAAATGAAATTATCAATGTACGTAATAAATTGTCTGTACGTTGGCAAATGTGAATACTATGGATTAAGGTACTTCAATCTTATCAATAATGTTAGAGATAATTTCGTCTGCAGTGATATTGTTAGCTTCAGCCTCATAGGTGAGTCCAAGCCTATGGCGCATTACGTCATGACAAACAGCCCTTACGTCTTCAGGAACCACATATCCGCGTCCACGAAGGAATGCATATGCGCGAGCAGCTTTTGCAAGGTTGATAGAAGCACGGGGAGATGCTCCGAAAGAAATAATATTTGTAAGGTCATTAAGCCCATATTCTGCGGGGAATCGAGTAGCAAAGACAATGTCAACGATATAACGCTCTATTTTTTCATCAACGTAAATTTGGCTGACGATTTTTTGTACTTCAAGAATTTCTTCAGGACGAAGAAGTGCTTGTATATGTTTCTTTTCGTTTGATATATTCTGGCGAATAATTACCTTCTCTTCTTCGCGTGTTGGATACCCTATTACGACTTTCATAAGGAAACGGTCGACCTGTGCCTCCGGTAGTGGGTATGTACCTTCTTGCTCAATGGGGTTTTGCGTAGCCATCACTAAGAAAGGCTCGTCTAAGCGGAAAGATGCATCACCAATTGTAACCTGACGTTCCTGCATAGCTTCAAGAAGTGCAGACTGTACTTTTGCAGGAGCACGGTTAATCTCATCTGCAAGGACAAAATTTGCAAAAATAGGACCTTTTTTAACCTGGAACTGTTCTTTTTGCACGCTATAAATCATAGTACCTATAACATCGGCAGGAAGCAAGTCTGGAGTAAATTGAATACGGCTATATTTTGCGTCAATCAGCTGTGACAAGGTTTTAATTGCTAATGTCTTTGCAAGACCTGGTACACCCTCTAATAATATGTGTCCGTTGCTCAAAAGAGCTATTAATAAAGATTCTGTAAGGTGGCGTTGACCTACGATGGTCTGCTCCATACCTTTGTTTATGAGGCTTATAAAATTGCTCTTAGATGCAACTAAATCGTTTAGTTGGCGGATATCTACGTTTTCGTTCATAATATTGATATGATTATCTATTGTCAATTGTACTTTGGTAGTTGTCTTAATTTCTACTGCAAAGGTAATTACATTTATATTGAATTGCTAAAACGAAATGTTAAATTTAACTATTATACGTTTAACATCTTAAATTTGTGGTCATTTTTTATATTTGTTTAGTATTTCCTTGCATTTCTTGCTTGCCTTTTCTAATGACTCTTTAGAATTTTTATCTATTCCATATTTGCTTGCAGGTGGTATTACAAGAACTTGTCCTGAACGAATCATATCAGGATTTCCTAATTTATCCTGATTTTCTATGTAAATGTATGCCCAAAAATCACGATGTCCGTAGTGCCGTAATGCCATACTGATTAGAGTATTGTTCGGCTTTACAGTCTCTGTTATAACAGCATCTTTTTTATCTGTTTGAGATTCTACAATTTCAGACTTGTTTTCGGATATTTTGGTCTGTACTTCCATCTTTTGGGTCAAAGCAGGCTCTTGAACCACAGGATTTGAAGATATATCAATGCTATCTTTCACAATCGGTTTATCAACATAAATAGTATCGTATATAAACACCTCTTCAACAACTGTAGGGTTTGATATAAACGTAGGAATACACCAGCCAATAACAAGACCTACAACAAAAAATATCACAAGCCAAAGCCATGAAAGATTACTATTTTCTTCTTTCTCTTCGTCATTGTTATATTGTTCATTCTCCTCAGGAGGATTATTCCCATTCTTACTCTCATCATCTGTTGCGTAATCCTCTACTTTGAAAGGATTATCGAAAGAAGTTGTTTCCTGCTGTTCTGTATTTGCAGTTGAATTATCTACATCACTGCCATTCTGATTATCTGTAATTGTAACTACAAATGGTTTATTGTTATCAGCTTCTTCAATATCTGTTTTTTTATGGTCAGCAGCTTGCATAGAACCACAGGACGATTGACTTTCCGGTTGTTCTATGTCTTCATCAAAAATTTCCTCAAGAGTAGAGTCTATCTCATTGTTGTCTGATGAATTTAGTTTGTCCTCATTCGTTAAAACTACTTTGGCTTGACTATCATTTTCTTGCAATTTACCCGAAATCGACTCAATGCTACTTATAGTATCATTATTTATCAATTCATCTTCAGTAACTTCATCTTCGAGCTCAACAGCATCAAAGAAAGCAAAAGGTTGATTGACCGTATCTGCTAATTCAGAATCCGGAATGAAACGTATAGCGTCAACGTTATTCTTGTCATCTAAAGAATCAGACTTTAAGATAATAAATTGACCTAATCCATTAATTGTAACACTACCATCTTTAGCAAGAGCCTTATTTATTGCTGAGATGAATGATGCTATAAACTTTTCGGATTCTATTTCATAAGGTAACTTTTCTTGCAATTGCTTACACAAAGTAAGTAAAGTAATAGTATTGTTCATAATTATTATTTCTCAAAAATTTTAATAAAAGCAGAAGCCGGAGTAAAAACAACGTTTATTACCGGGGGTAAAAGCAGACGTTTGCCCGTAGATAGGTCTTTGCTTATTTTTTCGTCTTCTTTAATTGCATCAAATTTACCAAAACCAGGAATAGCCACGCTGTCCATATTTTTTAGGTTTTGGGTAATGACAGAGATTAGTGACTCAACAGCAGACGACACTTGGTTTGCGCTAAGTCCACACTCTTCTGATAATGCTGAAATAAAATCTTTATTATTCATGATAAAATATAATATGCGTTCTGTGTGAAAAATTTGTTGCAAAGTTACGAATTTTTTCTGTAAAATTTCTTTGAAAATCACGAATTATTAGTAAATTTGCACCGTCAAAAGGAAAAAGATATTACAAAATGGTTTTATCATTTCGTTTTCATATTATCGAGAAGCGACACGCAGAGTGTGTCAAACATTTTACGCAAGAATCATACCGCACTATCTTATGCCAACACGCTGAAGTAGTGCGTTTTTTTATTAATTCTCTAATAGGTATTAATTATGTCAAAATTAAGGTTTAAGGTTGTAGGTGAGGCATTTGACCGCAAGGCGGTAAAAGTCAATATACCTGAGAAAAGACCGGATGAGTATTACGGCGAATTTGTGTTTAACCGTAAAGCAATGTACCAATACCTACCAAAGGCAACTTTCGAGGGACTCGTACATGCAATAGACCACCGACAACCTTTGTCAAGAGAACTTGCAGACAGTGTTGCTGAAGGTATGCGCCGCTGGGCTATTGACAAGGGTGCTCGTCATTATACACACTGGTTCCATCCACTTACAGATGGCACAGCAGAAAAGCACGATGCTTTTATTGATCACGATGGTAAAGGTGGTGTAGTAGAAGAATTTACAGGTAAGCTCTTAGTACAACAGGAACCTGATGCTTCAAGTTTTCCTAATGGTGGTATCAGAAACACTTTTGAAGCTCGAGGATATTCGGCATGGGATATTTCTTCTCCTGCATTTATTCTTGATAAAACCCTGTGTATCCCTACCATTTTCATTTCATATACAGGAGAGTCACTTGACTATAAAACCCCACTTCTCCGCGCTCTGAATGCCGTTGATAAGGCAGGTACGGCTGTTGCGCGTTTCTTTGACCCAAAAGTTAATCATGTTATCTCATATCTTGGTTGGGAGCAGGAGTATTTCCTTGTTGATGAAGGACTTTATGCTGCTCGTCCAGACCTCGTAATGACCGGCAGAACACTTATGGGTCACGAAAGCGCAAAAAACCAGCAGCTTGAGGACCATTATTTTGGCGCGATTCCATCACGCGTAGAATCATTTATGCTTGACCTTGAAATAGAATGTCATAAACTTGGTATACCAGCAAAGACTCGACATAATGAGGTTGCTCCAAACCAGTTTGAACTTGCACCTATTTTTGAGGAAACAAACCTTGCAAACGACCATAACCTACTTCTTATGTCTGTAATGGCTGAAGTTGCTCGTAGACACAATTTCCGCGTACTGTTGCACGAAAAGCCGTTTGCAGGAGTTAATGGCTCAGGCAAGCATAACAACTGGAGCCTTGGGACAGACACTGGGGTTCTTCTATTTGCTCCAGGCAAGACAGCTGAAGATAATCTGCAATTCATCACGTTTGTTGTAAACGTAATGGCAGCGGTCAATAAATATAATGGTTTGCTAAAGGCATCTATTTCATCTGCAACAAATGCGCATCGTCTTGGCGCAAACGAAGCACCGCCGGCAATTATATCAATCTTCACAGGAAAGCAACTTGCAAGCATTCTTGAAGCTCTTGAGAACAGTAATGTCGCAGAGCTTGAGAGTCTGTCGGGTAAAATGGGTAAGAATGTCGGTATATATCAGATACCTGAAATCATGATAGATAATACTGACCGTAACCGTACTTCTCCTTTTGCATTCACTGGAAACCGCTTTGAATTCCGTGCTGTTGGCTCAAGTGCAAATTGTGCATCAGCAATGCTCGTGCTGAATGCTGCTGTAGCAGACCAGCTAAATGATTTTGCATCGAAAGTAAACACTCGAGTTGAAAAGGGAGAGGCGCTCCGTCAGGCAATACTTGAAGAGGTTAAATCTCTTATCATAGAATCAAAGGCTATCCACTTTGATGGTAACGGTTATAGCGACGAATGGAAAGAGGAAGCAGCACGCCGTGGACTTGACTGCGAGACCTCTGTGCCAAAAATCTTTGATTCGTACCTATCTGCAGCATCAATTGAAATGTTTGAGCGTACAGGTGTATTGAATAGGGTTGAACTTGAGGCACGCAATGAAGTTAAGTGGGAAATGTACACTAAGAAAATCCAGATTGAGGCACGCGTGTTGGGCGACCTTGCCATAAATCACATTATCCCTGTTGCAACACGTTATCAATCATTCCTTGTTGATAACCTTGTGAAAATCAAGAGCCTATTTGACGAGTCAAAATCTGCAAAGATAGCTCAACAAGACTTGCAGACAATCGAGACAATAGCAGAACACATGTCTATCATTAAAGAAGAAGTTGAAAAAATGGTAAGCGCGAGAAAAGAAGCGAATGCCCTAAGATGTGAGAGAGAAAAAGCTATTGCATATCACGATAACGTGATACCGGCAATGGAGAATATTCGCTATCACATCGACAAACTTGAGCTTATGGTAGATAATGAAATGTGGCCTCTGCCTAAATATAGAGAGCTGCTCTTCATAAGATAATAAATAAATTTCACACTCATACAATCTTAGTTAACGCTTAAATCAATTTATGGAGATATTAAAGCACGAATGTGGAGTAGCAATGATAAGGCTGCTAAAGCCTATTGACTACTACATACAAAAATATGGCACAGCCCAATATGCACTAAACCTTCTATACCTCTTGATGGAGAAACAACACAACAGAGGACAAGAAGGTGCGGGAGTAGGGGTTGTCAAGATGCACACTTCTCCCGGAAATGAATATATGTTCCGTGAAAGAGCACTTGGCACAAATGCAATATCGGAGATATTTGATTCAATCTATAACCAAATTGGTAAGTTGGAGAATCTATCAACGGAACACATCAAGTCTTTGACTCCATTCATCGGTGAAATATATATGGGGCACTTAAGATATAGCACGACCGGAAAATCGGGTATGTCTTATGTGCACCCTTTTTTACGCCGAAACAACTGGCGTTCTCAAAATCTTCTTCTTTGCGGAAACTTCAATCTAACCAACGTTGACGAGGTGTTTCATTCAATAGTGATGAATGGGCAACATCCACGCTTTTACAGTGACACCTATATGCTTCTGGAACAACTTGGTTTCTGTCTTGATAAGGAAAACCACAGGCTATATGAGCAAGTAAAAAATGATACAACGCCTGCTAACATTACGCAAATAATAGAAGACAGACTTGATGTCTCAAAAATTTTGTCTGAAGCAGCGCCAATGTGGGACGGGGGCTTTGTAATCTGCGGTGCTACCGGCTCTGGAGACATGTTTGCATTGCGTGACAGTAGTGGTATACGTCCTGCCTTTTATTACTATGACGATGAGATTGTTGTATTGGCATCTGAACGTCCGGTAATACAGACTGTACTTAATGTAAGGCGAAAAAATGTACAAGAACTTACACCAGGGGCGGCGCTGATTGTCTCAAAATCAGGAAAGATTTCAATTAAGCAGATTTTACCAGAAAAGAGCAACAACCGATGCTCTTTTGAGCGTATTTATTTCTCACGTGGCAGTGATGCGGATATTTATCAGGAACGAAAGCTTCTGGGACGAAATCTTGTCCCGCGCTTAATGCAGGCTATTAACAACGACCTTGATACGGCGGTACTATCTTTCATACCTAACACAGCCGAAGTAGCTTTTATTGGGATGGTAGAGGGATTTGAACAGATATTGAATAAACGAAAAGCAGAACAAATACTCAATCTTAGTAAAACCGGCAAGTTGACTTCGGATTCTGTAATGGAAATTATGAACCGAAAAATAGGGGTTGAGAAAGTTGCCATAAAGGATATAAAATTGCGTACGTTTATTGCTGAAGGCACTACGAGGAACGACCTTGCGGCGCATGTCTACGATGTAACATATGGATGTGTCACAAATAATGTTTCTACGCTCGTCGTAATCGATGACTCAATAGTACGTGGCACCACCCTCAAACAATCAATTCTGAGAATGCTTGGCAGATTGCACCCGAAAAAAATTGTCATAGTATCATCGGCTCCGCAAGTTCGTTATCCGGACTATTATGGTATAGATATGTCGCGACTCAGTGAGTTTATCGCTTTTAGAGCTGTAATTGAATTGCTTAAGGAGAATGGAGAGCAATCTCGACTTAAGGAAGTATACGATGAATGTAAACGTCAGTCGCTTCTTAAACCCCAAGAACAGATAAATTGCGTCAAGCGAATATATGAAGGCTTTACAGACGAGGAAATTTCAAAACAAATAGCTAAGATGCTTACGCCGGATGATTGTGAGGCTGAGATTGAGATTGTATATCAAACACTTGATGGCCTACACAATGCAATCCCTAATCACCCCGGGGACTGGTATTTTTCCGGAGATTATCCCACACCTGGTGGTAATCGCCTTGTAAACCTTGCCTATATCAATTATTTTGAAGGGAATCACGATAAGAGATAAATATATTTAATGCAAATAGAAAAAGCTCGGTAGAACCAAATCTGCCGAGCTTTTTTTATGGAAGATATGTAATTAGCAAGCTTTGAAGCTCATGTCAAGACCTTTAACAGAGTGGGTTAGTGCACCTACTGAGATAAAATCAACACCAGCTTCACCATAAGCGCGGAGAGTGTCGAGTGTGATGCCTCCAGATGATTCAATTTCAGTGCGTCCGTTAATCAATTTTACTGCATCTCTTGTAGCTTCAGGGGTAAAATTGTCAAGCATAATGCGGTCAACACCGGCTTCAAGTGCTTGAAGTATTTCTTCTGTATTACGCACCTCAAGTTCTATTTTAAGGTTCTTGCCTTTCTCTTTACAATATTTTTTTGCAGCAGCAACAGCTTGTGGAATACCGCCTGCGAAATCTACGTGATTGTCTTTAATAAGAATCATATCGAAAAGACCAATACGATGGTTGCAACCTCCACCAATTTTGACAGCTTCTTTTTCAAGAATTCTCATGCCTGGTGTGGTTTTACGGGTGTCAAGAACTTTTGTTTTAAGTCCGGCGAGACGTTCCTGATATTTAGCGGTTGTTGTAGCGATACCGCTCATACGCTGCATAATATTCAGCATTATTCGTTCTGTCTGAAGGAGAGAACGAACCGGTCCTTCCACAACAAATGCAATATCACCAGGCTTTACGTGCGCACCATCGTTAATAAAAACTGTCATTTTGAGTTTTTTGTCAAACTTATTAAAGACCATTTTTGCAATTTCAACACCTGCGAGAATGCCTTCTTCTTTTACAATAAGTTGTTGCTTACCTTGTTCTTCAGCCGGAATTGTGCTAAGGGTAGTATGGTCACCGTCGCCAATATCTTCAGCAAAGGCAAGGTCAAGCAAATCTTCAATTAGTTGTTCACGAGTTTTCATTATGTTTAAATTTGAATATTAATTTTCAGAAAAGTATTTATTAAAAACATTATTCAAAGTCCTTGTCAAGTAAAACTTGATTTGCTATAAATCTCAGAGATGTAGCGTTTTCGACCTCTGAACGGCATACTGACTTAATACTATCTGAAATCTGTGCGGAAATATTGAGCAATAATCTCATACCCAAGTATTTATGCATTGAATTATCAGATATAATCATCTCTTCGGATAGTTTTGCAGCATATGGAGAAAACTTTAGAAGTGAATGACAGAGAACGTCTGCCACTTCTGTGGTAGGACAAGATTTAGCCCATAAAAAAGCATCATCGTATGTCAAACTATCTACAGGATATATCATGGGGGCAAGGAGTAGACTTTCGCGAGTAGATACATTTTCACGCAACTTTAGTGCCAGATTTAGATTTTTACCCAGATTTTCAGCAATTTCTTTAAGCTGAGGTATGTTGAGCCCAAATATGATTTTATAATCATATCCTGCTTTGCGTATAGTGTCAGCAATAATGCCATTTCTCAACGCAAAGAAATGGCGTTTTACCTGCTGCATGTCGCTAAATACTTCCATGTTATAATTTTTACACAAATTTAGGCACAAAAGAGGAAATAACAAAATTTATGACTCTAAAAATATATTTGGTCTTAGATATTTAAGAAAAAAGTCGTAATTTTGCAGAAAAATAAATGACTTAAATTCATGAAAGCAAAAATTGAGAAATTTGAATCTGCAAAAGGGATAATCTCATATATCACTTTGACAAATAAAAGTGGAGCTTATGTCACTCTCTCAACTCTTGGAGCCGGAATTATCAGCATTTGCGTACCAGATAAAAATGGGAACCTTGCAGACATAGTAATGGGATATGAAAATCCATGTGATTATATATACGATGGTCCCTGCTCAGGGAAAATACCCGGAAGATATGCAAATCGTATTGCTCGCGGACTATTTTCTCTTGATGGAAAAGAATATAAGTTAGCGGTTAATTGTGGACCTAATCATCTGCACGGAGGTCCAGAAGGGCTTCAAAACCACAATTGGCTGTTTGCGGTAGACGGAGAGGCCGGTGATGTCACATTTACTCTAAAGAGTAATGATGGAGATGAAAATTATCCCGGCAATATTGAGGTTCGCGCTAATTATCGGTGGACAGAAAATAATGAGCTACATTTGACGATGGAAGCAACAACTGATGCTGCAACAATTTTGAATCTAACAAACCATACATATTTTTGCCTTTCGGGACACAATGCGGCGAATGCTCTTCAGCATGAGCTGCAGCTATTTTGCTCAAAATACCTCGAGACAGACGAGTCTCTTACGCCAACTGGTAGAATGCTCCCCGTAAAAGGCACTCCTATGGATTTCACTGTGAGCCATAAGATTGAGGACAGAATAAAAGATAACTTTGAACCATTGCGATTCGGTAAAGGTTATGACCATTGCTGGGTAGCGGATGGGTACGAGGAGAAAAAATTGCGTCCAATAGCGATTCTGAAGGATAATATGTCTCGGCGCAAAATTCAAATTGATTCTACTCAGCCAGGAGTACAGGTTTATACCGGGAATTGGCTTACAGGCTCTCCAAAAGGCAAAGGTGGGGCAGAATATCATGACTATGACTGTGTTGCCATTGAATGTCAGGGGCTGCCAGATGCTCCTAATCACCCCAATTTTCCTTCTCAAGTATTGAGACCTGGCAAAAGATATTTTCATCAGATAATTTTCCGATTTACTTCATTTTAAATAAGTTATGGAACAGAATAATTCAGTTAACGATTCAAAAAAAAAGAAAATAAATTTTTCTAAAAAAAATATTATCATAGCTCTAATTATTGTTGGCGTTGTGGTGATAGCAGGCATATTGGTAGCGCTACAAATGGCAAAGACCAATGCTGCGCAAGAGGAAATAGAACAGCTAAAATTGACAAATGAGCAGCTCCAACTTGCAAATGAATATGAGGCACTCAATAATGAGTATGCACAGTATGAAAATCAGACTCAGTTACTTGCAAATGACTCAATTGTAGAAAAGTATGCTGCAGCTAAAGCAAAAGTGGAAAAGTTGCTTCAAGAGCTGAAAATGGAGAAGCGCAAAAATGCCGCTCGTATAAAAGAGCTACAAGACCAGATTGCTACACTTAAAGGGCTGCTACGTCATTATGTGGCTCAAATAGATTCACTTTCACGCGAAAATCAAGGTCTTAAGACTGAAAATCAAGAAATTAAAGAGAAAAACCGTCGCCTGAATGAACGTGTAGAATCTGTTTCAAAAACAAATGAGGAGTTAAATGAGCGCATGACTCTCGCCGAGAAGCTAAATGTGACGGGAGTTTCGCTGCGTGCGCTCAAAAAAAATGGCAAAACAGAGAACAATATAACAAAGGCACGCCAGCTTGTAGTAACATTTACAATACCTCAAAACAACTCAACACCTGTAGGTGAAAAAGTCATTTATCTGCGTCTTGTAAGTCCTGAAGGTGATTTGCTTGGCAATGGTGGCGTATTTAATTTTGAAGGTCAAAGCGTGAAATGCTCTGCGAGAAAGGTAATTGAATATGAAGGAGAGGAAATTGCAGGCATTCAGATGTATTGGGATGTAAATGCGACCCTTAATCCAGGAGAGTATACTGTTGAGCTGTTTGCTGATAATTATCGCCTTGCTTCAAAAAAGTTCACAATGAAGAAATAACCAGTAACAATAGTTGTTAATAACTGAACATCTTACACTATCGGTGCGTTGTATTTATTAATTTATCATTATGGGATTATTTGAGCAAATATACAACGATATAACGGGGATAGAGGTAAATACTTCGTCTGCTATATTTAGACTGTTGCTAAGTATGGCACTTGGCAGCATAGTAGGGTATGAGCGTAAAACAAAAGGTCAAACAGCCGGCATACGCACATTTGCGTTAATCTCGATGGGAGCTACACTTGCTATGCTTATTTCGATATATGTGCCGCAGGAGTATTTAGGACTTAAAAACGGAGACCCCGGGCGAATTGCAGCGCAAGTACTTTCAGGAATAGGTTTTCTTGGAGCCGGCGCAATAATACAGATGAAGGGTTCTGTTCGCGGACTTACAACTGCTGCCGGGATTTGGATAGTCGCTACAATTGGGCTTGCTGTAGGCGTTGGGCTTTATACACTTTCTATTGTTGCTACGGCGCTAATTATGGTAGTTCTTGTACAGGTAGAAAAATTTGAGCATCGAAAAAATATGGGCGCCCAGTCTCGAATTATCCGCATGAAAATTGACGGGATAATTGAGGATATAAATCCGTATAAATCAGAGCTTTTAAAGGAGAATGTAACCCTCGTGAATGTGTATGTGGAATATGACTATGCGGAGAAATTCACAAATCTGAACCTCTTTGTGTTGTCTAAAGACTCTACGGACTTTATAGCCTTATTCAAGTCGCTAAGTTCTATTAACTCAACGCGCTCTATTACTCTTGCTAACCAGGGGGACATATAGTTGAGTTAATAGTCAGGATTGCTTTTGAAGCAGATAAGTTGAAGAATAATAAACCCGGGGATGCCGTAAAATACGATATCCCCGGGTTTTATTAAATTATTCTGAAACTTTAGAAGAGAGGGAAAGAGGAGTTGGAATTGAGATACTTTTGTGCAAAAGAGTTGTCATCCATTGTGAGCATTACAATGCCCTGTACGAGCATTACAAAGCTCCATATTCCGCATGTGACCAATGAGAGTACAATGGTGAGGATACCTGCAGTTATCTTGCCAAGATAGAAATAGTGGATTCCAAGCCCGGTGAAAATCAGAGCCAAAATGGAAGCGACGATTTTCTTGTTGTTGATTTCCTGATTGGGGTACTGTGGATATGCTCCCTGAGTATAAAAGCCATTGACAGGTGGAGCTGGAGGAATGATATCTGCAAGGTCAGGAATTTGTGAAGCCTGTTTCCATTCAGGAGTGCCGACTTCCCATACAAAAGAGTCACGATTAATACCGTAGTTAATGAGGTCTTGCTTGTTAAGAGGACCTACTTGCTTTCCTTGAAAATAGATAAAATATTGTGCCATAATATATTAAATTTTAATTAGTTCATCGTATTTGAAATCCATAATTGCCTTAGTGCCAATGACACTATCCCAAAGCATGGGGGAAATACCATTACCTGGACGCTTCACGGTGATGTTTTCTTCAGTGAGCGTTTCTCCAGCCTTAATGTCGCGAGCTGCAACAATGCTTTTGCGTGCGACGGTGATATTTGGGCGTTCCGATTCTGAAACAGTCTTATGTTCATCACCGAGTGCAATTTCAATATTTCGTATTGCAGTTATCATATCCGAAAGCTCTTTCGGGTCTAACGAAGCCTTATGGTCAGGGCCAGGGAGCGTTTTGTCAAGAGTGAAATGTTTTTCAATTATTTCAGCGCCAAGGGCAACTGCAGCGACCGGTACTTCAATGCCAACTGTATGGTCACTGTAACCAACCATTCCTGCGGGATTGATGCTCCTAAGGGTGTTCATTGCAAGGAGATTGACGTCGCGGAACGGAGTAGGATATTGAGTGTTACAATGGAGCAGAGAAATGTCTTCAGCCTTAATTCCGCCGTAAATGAGAATATTGCAAGCGTCTTTAATTTCTTCAGGCATAGACATCCCTGTAGAAAGAATCACTTTGCCTCCTTTGCTTGCAATTTTGCGCAAATACGGGAGATTTGTGATTTCACCTGATGGTATTTTCCAATAATCCATGTCAAGTTTAGCAAGGACATCAATGGAGACAAGGTCAAATGGTGTGCTCATAAAACCAATGCCTTCGTTTTTGCAAATTTCCGCGAGTTTTGCGTAATCAGAAACCGGGAGGTGAATTTTCTTGCACATTTCGAGTTGAGATTCCTGTGCTCCAGTTGTTTCCTTTTGATATTCAGCTTTAGGAGCAATGGATGATATGACGAGTTCAGGAACGGCTGTCTGAAATTTGACATAGTCAGCACCGGCTAATTTTGCCACCCTTATCATTTCGCAAGCACGTGAGAAATCTCCATTGTGATTCACACCAGCTTCAGCTATTATTATGGTTTTCTTCTTCATTGTTTTATCAATTTGTAAATTTGACGTACTAAATTACCAAAAGGTTTCAAGAAATCAATATAATTAACAGAATTTAACAAAACAACGCTGTTATTTAATTATAGTTAAAATATCTTAAAACACTTGACAATGGCATATTGTATTTTGTAACTTTGCAAAATAAAAACGAAGGCATGACAGGTAGTGTTTTCTTATTAATTTTAGATAAAATCATTGTTTTGGAGCGGTGTTTCAGAAAAAGTTTCCAATAATGTACGATAATTGAAAGTTTATTTGTAATTTCGCATAAGATTTAGAACAAAATATTAGATATGATAAAGAATTTGCTTATAACGGCTTTGTTATTAATGCCTTATGCATTAAGAGCGAGTGATTGTCCACTGAAGTTCTATTCAGATAGTGTATCTTCTGTGGGCATAGTTGTGTATGATTTACAGGAAGAAAGGGAAGTATTTAACTGTAATGGTGCAAAATCGTTAATCCCTGCAAGTACCATGAAACTGGTTACATCAGCAGCGGCATTATCGCTGTATCCATACGACTATCAGTATGAAACACCAGCATATATATATGGCATTATAAAAGATGGCACATTATATGGCGACTTGATAATAAAAGGGAGTGGTGACCCAACGCTATACAGCAGACATTTCCCAGACAATCAGACGTTCATAGAAGATATAGTGTCTTCACTGAAGGGTATGGGCGTAAAACGAATTGCAGGCAATATGTCTGTAGATTTAGGCGACGCGGCGAACCAAGGGAAACTTGGGACATGGGAAATAGAAGACGGATATTATGAATATGGTACAGGATGGTATTCATTTAATCACCGCGACAACGTATTCTGGTATAATCCCACGACATACGAGACTCGTCCAAGTAGTGTAATATTTGATGAAATGGTAAATACGGTTGATGGCAAGCTGTACCTTAACCAAAGTTTTGGTGCATCATACAATGAAATAGATGATACTGAAGAATTTTCAGAAGACACGTCACTGAAACTGCCCAATCCGAGACCAAATGACTTGTTTATTTCAGAGCTTTGTGAATGTATGGCAGATTCAAGCATCGTGTTTATATACGATGAAGAAATAGACAATCAGGAAATGGAAATGGATACAGATTCTATTCCAGTGGCATCATACTATTCACCGGCACTAAAAGCCATACTAAAAGACCTTATGAGTCGCAGCGATAATATGATGGCGGAATCAACATTACGTCTTCTTGCTCCAGGAAAGTCAATAAAAGAAGCCCTTAAGGTGGAAAAAGAGTTTTATGAGTCAAAAGGGATATCAACGGATATGTATACCATAAAAGACGGCAGCGGACTTTCACGCAGCAATGGCATATCACCAGCATTCCTTGTACAAGTATTGAAAATGATGTCAAAAAACGAGGATTTCATAGACATATTTCCAAGAGCCGGGATGGATGGCACTCTAAAAAATACATTTAAGGGAAGTGTCCTGGAAGGTCGCGCAGCACTGAAAAGCGGAAGTATGGGAGCTGTAAGATGCTATGCCGGTTATTTGCTCGATGATGACGATAATCCAAGGTATGCAGTAGCGGTGATGATAAACAACTTCAAGTGCAAGTTGCCTGAACTTCATAAACAAATAGAACTATTCCTATCAAAATATTACGAATAATCATGGATGTTTCATTGAAAAAAGTGCTTATCAAGATTTCTGAACTGCAAATGGGCATTTTAGAAATGAATCCTGAAGATGTTAGTTACCAATCTAAATTAGAGAATATATCTTCCGCTATAGGTTTTCTTCTCAGTGCTATAGACTGCGATAAAAAAGAAACTCCCAAAACAGTTAATTCTGCACTTTCAGATGATGAATTGGAAGATGTATTTATACAAAACGTTAATGAAGAAAAGGCAGAAGATGTGCAATCAGATGACGTAGTAAGCGAGGCTACTCATGATGAGAGTGTCATCCCGGAGACCTGTTCATTTGATGAAAAAGACAGCGATGCCTGTGACAACGATGATGGTATGTCAGAAGTCACTAATATTGAGAATCAAACATATCCTTCTAATTTACAAGATATTTTTGATGAAGATATTGATGATGTATCTGAGGAAAGACAGACTGGCGCCGATAACCCCAAAGAGCCAATATACGAGGTCTCTGATGGTGATACTCAAGAAGAACAGATAGCGCAGGATAACATTACTTTCAGTAATGATGTCATATCCGATGAAGAATTTCGGTCAGAACGAGAGCAAGAAGAGCAGAAGCGTACAGCTATAGAAGATACTAAAATAAAAGTAGATGAGGTGCTTTCACGCCATAAATCAAAGGATATATACAAGGCTTTTACTCTTAATGACAAGTTCCGTTTTCGCCGTGAGCTTTTCGGTAATAGTTCAGCTCAATATAATGAAGCTCTTGACCTAATATCAGAAATGGGGTCATACACAGAAGCAGAAGACTATTTCCTGAATAATTATGGCTGGAATCCTGAAGACGACAGCACAAAGGCGTTCCTAAAAATCATAGAACATCACTTTAATGCACAATAACGATGAGCGGTAAACTATATTTAGTACCAACACCTGTTGGAAATCTTGATGACATGTCTCCTCGAGCTATATCCGTGCTGAAACAGAGTGAGCTCATATTGGCAGAAGATACGCGCACCAGTGCAGTGTTGATGCGACATTTCGGGATTAACACTCCAATGTCAAGCCACCACAAATTTAATGAACACACAGCAATAGCGGGTGTGATAGAAAAATTAAAGGGCGGTGCGGTGATATCTCTTGTTTCCGATGCCGGCACTCCGGGAATATCAGACCCTGGATTTCTGCTATCTCGGGCTTGCCGAGAAAACGGAATAGAATTAGAAACACTACCGGGAGCAACGGCTTTTGTACCAGCACTTGTAAACTCAGGTCTTCCATGTGATAGATTTTGCTTTGAGGGATTTCTGCCACTAAAAAAGGGGAGAGCAACAAGACTAAATGAGCTGGCGAAAGAAACACGGACATTTATTATCTATGAATCACCGCTAAGACTTGTAAAAACGCTTGAACAACTTGCAGAAGTATGTGGAGGAGAGCGACCAGCATCAGTTTCACGAGAAATCTCAAAACTGCATAATACTACGCATAATGGGTCACTACAAGAACTGATAGAATATTTTCAAGTGAACCAACCACGCGGTGAAATTGTTATAGTTGTATCCGGTGTTCCGGAACAAAAAGAAGAAAAAATTCACAAAAACAAGTATAAAGACATTATTCAATCTTAAATTTTTCAAGTTATGAAAAAGAATTTGTCAAAATGGTTAGCAGTCACAGTGATAGCAACCATGTCAGCAGCGTCATTTTTATCATCATGTAATTCCTCATCAGAGGGAGTAGATGAAAATGGTAATCCTATTCCAACAGCGCATGATTCACTTCAGGTAGCACTTGCCAATCAAGACAGTTTGCTGGTATTGATGAACGACATATCTGAAGGCATGATGCAGATAAAGAGTATGGAAAACATACTTGCCGCCGAGACAAACCTTGGAGGGGAAAATGAATCAAAACGTGAACGCATCAAAAATGATATGATTGCAATCCAAAATGCTCTACAGGAACGACGTCAGCGCCTTGAGGAACTGGAGAAACGACTTGCAAATTCAAGCCATCAGAACGCACTTCTTAAGAAATCAATAGAAACTCTAAAAGCGCAGATAGCAGAGCAAGAAACAACTATCAATCAGTTGCGAAACCAACTTGCGCAAGCTAATATTCAGATAGACCAGCTTACACAGTCGGTTGATTCGCTGAACACAACAGTAGAGGACATTACTCAAAAGAAGGAGGAAGCTGAGCAGAAGAACACTGACCTTACAAACGAAATGAACACCGTATATTACATCGTAGGTTCCGGCAAGGAGCTGAAAGAAGCCGGGGTGACAAAAGGTGGTGGATTCCTCCGCAGTGACAAAATTAATCCTTCAGAGTTTAATAGTGATACATTTATCAAAGCAGATAAACGCGAACTTCGCTCGATTAACCTCTATTCAAAAAAGGCAAAAGTCCTTACATCTCAGCCAGCAGAGTCTTATGAAATTGAAGATGTGAATGGTCAGAAAGTGCTCGTTATTAAGGATGCAAAGCGTTTCTGGAATGCTTCTTCATATTTGGTAGTTAAAACGGATTAATTTTAAATACATATCATATCTTTTATGTGTTGCCCGGGATGCCCGGGCAACCTTTTTTTGTTAAGTAATCTTATTTTGACGTTTAGTTGATTTTTGGCATAAGTTTTGCTATAAGGATAATCAAAATAAAATAACAAACTAAAA
>CALYOL010000003.1 GCA_945231345.1 uncultured Porphyromonadaceae bacterium | reverse complement strand
TAATATGTTTTTCTGTTACAAAGATAATGCTATTTTTTTATATTTACAATTTTTTATGTAAATTTCGGAATATTAGACAGCAAAAGGCTGCAAAATTCAAATACTTTAAAAATAGTTGATGAAAAATTAGGAAATTACACGAAAAATTCGTACCTTTGCGCCGCTTTTTAGCACTCCACGCTACGTGTGATGGGGAATTAAGGAGCAAAATTAACTTAATTCTGAGTAACACAAAAAACAAAACAAATGAAGACATTTAATCTTAACGCAGAAGCACGCGTTGACCTTGGCAAGAAAGCCACAAAAGCTCTTCGCAGCGAGGGTAAAATCCCAGTAGTTCTTAATGGTGGCAAAATCGTTGACCTTCCATTCGACGGTCAGCTCAATCCAGGTGAAAAGCTTGTGCCAATCGCAAACAAACGCGCCATTATCTCAACTGACCTTGTAGTAGCAGTTGAAGACGTTCGTAAACTCATCTATACCCCGGACGTATTCGCCATTGAACTTAACATCAACGGTCAAAAGAAAATGGCTGTACTCCGTGAAATACAATTCCACCCTGTTACAGACGCTATTCTTCACATTGACCTCCTTGAAGTTTACGAAGACAAGCCGGTGGTTGTAGAAGTTCCTGTAAAACTCGAAGGTCACGCTGAAGGTGTTAAAGCCGGTGGTAAACTTTCACTCTCTATGAAGAAACTCAAAGTGAAAGCTATATATACAAACATTCCGGAGCGTGTTGTTATCAATGTTGATAATCTCGGTCTTGGCAAATCACTTCAGGTTGGTGAACTTCACTTTGAGGGTCTCGAACTCGTTAATGCTAAGAACGCTGTTGTTTGCGCTGTTCAGCTCACTCGTGCCGCTCGTGGTGCACAGGCTACTGCTGGTAAGTAATAAAAAACACATTCAGCCACAACAATGAAATTTCTTATTGTTGGTCTGGGTAACATCGGAGACGAATACCGTAACACTCGACACAACATAGGCTTTAAAGTATTGGATGCCTTCGCTGAGGCGTCCAATACTGCTTTTAGTACAGAGCGTTACGGCGATATTGCAAGACTCAGACTTAAAAATCAGCAACTCCTTCTCCTTAAGCCTTCTACATACATGAACCTGTCCGGTAATGCTGTTAGATATTGGAAAGATAAAGAGGGGATTGAGCTTGAAAATATCCTTATTATAGTTGATGATATTGCTCTGCCATTCGGTGCTATACGAATTAAGGCACGCGGAAGCGATGCAGGACACAATGGATTGAAAAACATTGCAGAAATGCTTAAGACAGACGCTTACCCTCGTCTGCGTTTCGGTATTGGCAATGATTTTCAGCGAGGCGGTCAGATAGACTATGTTCTTGGCAATTTTACTCTTGACCAGCGTCAATGTCTGCCTACTCGCATTGGTGTCGCGGTGGACGCAATAAAGGAATTTTGCCTTGCAGGTATAAACAATGCAATGAATACTTATAATAACAAATAGAATAATGGCAAAAGGCGAAATAAGAATTGACAAATGGCTATGGGCTGTCCGTGTTTTCAAGACTCGTACTATTGCCACAGAAGCATGCAAGAAGGGGAGGGTAACAATGGAGAATGGGACTGTTGTTAAGCCTTCCAGGACCATTAAAGTTGGTGACGTGATTAATGTCCGCAAATCACCTGTGACATATTCGTTCCGTGTGCTTGCTCTTACAGAAAATCGCCTTGGTGCTAAGCTCGTGCCGGAATATATGGAAAACATCACCCCGCAATCTCAACTCGACCTTCTTGAAATTGTCAAAATAAGTGGTTTTATTGACCGTCGCAAAGGGCTTGGTCGTCCCACTAAGCGCGAGGGACGTGAACTTGCCAAATTTAATGAGGAAGTAAGTGATTATGGTTGGGACTTCGATTTTGACGAAGATGATTTTGATGACGAGGACTAACCTACCATCATTATTTTATTTCATTATCCCGGAAATATATTTGTGCCATAGAGAACGGATGCGATAAAACGGTTTGTCTTGATTTACTTTTGAGATGAAAAGCCAGATGGGGTCGTTGTAGTCAACATCCCAATTTGGCATATCGCTAAGGCGAAATGTAGGCTGATAATATTTAATCTTATATTTTCTCAGACCTTTTTCATCGTATGTTTTCCAGGTCATTGCGATTGTGTATATTTTCCCGATTTCAAGAGAAAGTGCCGTTGTAATCATGCCACAGTTTGATAAGATATGGTATTGTTCCATATCAATCCATTGTCCAAGCCCCTTTTCGGTCACAAGGCTCTCTTCCGTAAGGAAAACGGCATAGTGAAAAACGTTTGATACTCTTCTGAGGTCTGAGCTTTGATATAGGAAACGTATATTTGTGACATTAATTCCTGAGATTTTTCTGAATAAATCCAAATATTCAATTTCGGAAACACTACTTTTAAAAGGTATTTCAATTGTTGTAGGGGTGTCAACAAGGTCTGCTTTATTGACTACACACATCTTTTCGCCACAAAAAATCAGAAAGCGTATTTTCGTGGTAGTTTGGCTCATGTTTTCGCATAGATATTTCTTCATTGAGTAATAGCGAAAACCAAATACTATTAACGAGATTCCATAAATAGCTACTGGCAACCAGATAAAAATTATCAAGTCTTGACTATTGTAATCAGTGTTTATATATTCAGTAAAATAATAAGCCCATGTAATGGCAGTCAATACTACGGATATATAAAAAGTTGTATTCGCCTGTAGTTTCCCTTCCTGAGAATAAACCTTACCAAGAAGGCTTCGCTCTGCGGTAGTTCCAAGGCGACTTATACAGTCAAGGCAGAAAGAATTTTTCAACTGTCTCTTTTTTATCCACAGTGTCACTATTGCGGAAATTGGCGCAAAAAACATTATGGGCATTATCATCTGTTCCTTGTTGTATGGCTGACCGCTGATTTCAGTGACGATACTGTCACTTAATATGTCAAAAATCAGAATGATTACAGTTTGCCAGAATAGAGATATATTTACGATGTATGGAGTGAGGAAACAATACGGATTTTCCCTATAGCGGTTTGTCAATATCAGGGCATGGCTAATGGCTACCAATATTAAAGATAGGATGCAAGTGGCTGCATTGCTGATTATTGGTCCGGTAATAACCACAATCATGGCAGACGCAAATGGGTATGCCCAGTTTATCCATAGACTCCAGGCACCTCGAGTTAGGGCGTTTCGTTGAGTATCGTTTGCCATGATTAAGATGGGTATTTGCTAATGGTCAGTATAGAAAGCTGCAGTATTTACAGCCTGAATGAGCTTCTATTTTAGGTGCATGTCAAAAAATTTCATCATTGCAGCATAAACCTGAGCACGAGAATTACACCCATATATAGAATGGTTCATGTTAGGAAACATTAGAACACTGCACAGTTGGTCTTCTGCTTGAAGTGCAGATAGATACTCTATGGTGTTTGCCGGGTGAACATTGTCGTCAGCTGTACCATACATTATAAGAAGCTCGGTATTGTCTATGTTTTTCGTGAGATTAAGCGGTGCTGAGGCTTCATATCCTTCTGCATTTTGCTGCGGGGTAGACATGAAACGCTCGGCATAAACAGAATCATACAGACGCCAGTCGGTGACCGGTGCTATAGCTACAGCAGCTTTGTAAGGGCTGTTTTTTGAAGAAATAGCCATAAGTGTTTCATATCCGCCATAACTCCAACCGGTAATGCCAATTCGTTCACTATCTATATATGGCAGACTTGCAATGTAGTTAGCGGCTGCAATCTGGTCTTCAGTCTCATATTTACCTAACTGCTTATAGACACACGTCTCAAAGCTACGCTCGCGCCCTCCAGTGCCACGACCATCTACACACACAACGATGTATCCGGCTTGTGCTGCGTATATATGCCAATCAATAGTCCATTTGTTTAGCACTTGCTGTGAAGAAGGTCCGCTATATTGATACATTATTACGGGATATTTCTTGTTTTTGTCAAAGTCTTGTGGCTTTACGACGTATGCATTAAGGTCGTAGCCATTTGCTTTGATTGTGGTAAATTCCATTTGAGGAATATCGCGATATTTTGCTGCGATGTCGCTGTTGTCTTCAATCACTCTAAGCTTTTTGTTTTTTGATGTCGCATACAAAGTGAAAGATGGAGGCGTAGTGACATTGCTGTGCGAAAGCAGGTAAAAGTCCATATCAGCACTGAATTTTGCGGCACTTGTGCCATTTTCCGGACTGATATGAACGATTTTTCCTGTCTTTTTCTCTTTCATGCTCACCACGCGGTTTATTGAACCTGTTGCAGTAGATTGGAAATATATATTTCCGAGTCTGTCTTCTCCATAATAGTCCGTTACGTTATAATCACCTGACGTAAGCTGTGCAATCAAAGCACCGGCATATGAGTATTTATACAAGTGATGATATCCGTTGCGCGGCAAGTTTATCACAAAACTCTCATTGCCATAAAAAATGCCTGTATATGAGTTCTCAGGTATCCAAGCCGTATCTTCCTCCTTAAGGATTGTTTTTACCACTGTTGATTTTGGATTGACACTGTAAATGGTGAGACGGTTTTGCTCGCGGTTTAGTGTTGAAACGATAAGGTGGTTGCTCCCAGGAGCATATTTGATGCGAGGAATATATTCAAGGTCGCTGTCTCCGAGGTCTATTGTCTTGTTTTTGCGAGTATCAATGTCATAGCTGTGAAGACTGACAATAGAGTTTTGTTCACCGGCTACGGGATATTTATATTTCAATGCTCCGGGATAATATTTATACTCATCCATGGGGCTGCAATGACCGGAATATAGTGGCAGGGAGTATGTTTTTACATTGCCCTCGTCATATTTCAGATATGCCAGTGTGGTATTGTCTGGAGACCATGCCATAGAGCAGCTTGTTGAAAATTCTTCTTCATATACCCAGTCAGGAACTCCGTTTATGATTCTATTTTTTTCACCATCAGTAGTCACAGCAACCTCTGTGTTGTATACGAGTTTTTTCAGGTAGATATTATTGTCTGCCACAAAAGCTACCATCTGTCCGTCAGGCGAAATGACGGGTGATTGCTGGCGAGGGTGCTCTGTTGAAAGAGGCAAAAGAATATTACGTTTTATTTCGTAAACGTAGTATTCTGCTGTAAAAGAGCGCCGATAAATCGGTTCTGAATTTCTGTAAACGAGTATTCGTGTTGCATTGTCGCTGAGAATAAAGCCGGAGATGTCAGAAATTCTCGTTTCGCGAGTCTTGTTTATGTCAAACACAGTCTCAATCAGTTCTCCGGTGGCTGTGTCGTATTTGTTTATCGTCTTTGAATCTTTGCCAAGTTGAAGATAAGATTTTCCGTCAGGTAAATAAGTGTAATCCACAGGATTATGAGTGAAATTCTGTGGGCGTACATAGGGAGATATGGCTTGTATTATGGTTTTATCTGATTTTGCAGCAAAAGATGTCAATGAAATTGCCGCAATGGCGGCTGAAAAAAGAATTTTGTTCAGGTTCATTTCAAAAAAATATTTGTTTGAGGCGTCTCTTTTGACTGGAAAAAGAGTGCGTAAAAATGTATCGATAATCGTCTACTCCGATATAATGTAAATTCCGGGGTATTTGTTCACTACTATAAGTTAAAATCATTAAAATTTGTTGATTTTAATGATTTGTCAACCAAAATCCTCAAAACTCAACTGTCGGTTATCATCCTTAGGATTATTTTTCTTAGACTTAAGTCTTCCACCGGTGCGCTTCGGTACATATTTCTCCTGTGTTTCTTCCACACCTTGCCCGGATGGGTAATATAGCCAATCGGTGTCGATAAGTGAGTTTATATTGCTATCAGGAATATCTGGTGGAGTATCGCTGTCTTTATTTGCAACCTGACTGTCCACAGCATCTTGCGCTTGCACTGCGGCTTGTTGTTGAGTTCTTTCTAATTCCGCTCTGAGATTGCTTAGTTCTGAAAGCAATTCATTCTTTTCCTTTGCTAAAGCTTCTTTCTCCTTTACCAGAGCATCTTTTTCATTTGCATCAGTGCTGAGGTTTTGCGTAATAGTTCGCTGAAGTGAATCAATTTTTGCTGCCGATTCATCATTCAAAGCCGTAAGCTCTGCAATTTTGCGGTCTTTTTTCTCTTTAATGACTTCAAATTGCTCAATCATTGTCTGAATCTCATCGAGCATTGCAAGGTTTTGTTGAGCTTCGTCAAGTTTCTTTTGCGCTGCCTGTGCTTGTTCTGAAGCAACATCAAGTTTTGTTTGTAAATCTTGAATAGTGGCGTTGTGTTGTGCGATGATTTGTTCTTGACCTTGTGTATTAGTGGTCAATACTTCAATTTGCACCTTGAGTTCCTCACATTCTTGTTGTTTTTGCTTGAGTTGCTGCGTTGTCTCCTCAATTTTGTCAGAGTTTATAGTTATTTCATCAGTGTTATTGTATTGAGAAGCATTTGCGGTATGTGTCTCAATTTCAGCTTTGAGCGCTTCGTTGTCAGCAACGAGTGTAGCATTTTGAGCCTTAAGTGTCTCATTCTCTGCGACAAGAGCTTCGCCCTGCATCTTGATTGCATCAATTTCTGCTATTAACTTGTCATTATCAGCCTTTGATGCCTCATTCTCAGCACGTAGCTTCTCATTATTTGCTCTTAATGCATCATTTTCTGCCTGAAGTTCTGCAATCCTTTTTTCGACATCGTCTAATGCTGAATTGCTGTCAGTGTTATCGTTGCTTTGCACCTTTGCGTTGACAAGCCTGAGCTGCTGTTGAAGAGTTGCTATTTCGTTTCGCAAAGATTCCATGTCTCCCTCTTGAACAGAGTTTACTTTGACTTTGTTTATTAAGCTGCGGTTTTCAAGCTGGAGTTGTTCACGGTCTGCTTCAAGTTTCCCAATTTGGTTTTCCAGGTCGTGAACACGTTCTGCAAAAGCGCGTTTTTGTCTCTCTGCGCTCAGCTGAAGGCTTTTTGCTTCGTTAATTTTTTCTTCACTTTTCTTTGCGAGCTCAGTGAGTTCAAGAAGTTGTGCTTGTATTTTTTCTCGGTCTGCCTTCCATTGCCTGCGAGTTTCTTCGGCTACGGATTTAGAGAGGTTTGTGATATATTCTTTTACAGAAGCGTCAAGCGTGTCAAATAGATATTTTTTCTGTGCCTCCGGGTCAACTGTGGATGACAAAAAATCCGGCAGAGCTTTATTGAAAATTTCAAGGACATGATTAAAAATCACATCAATAGGTACTTTTTCGGTAAAATCTACAGGCTGAATTACGATAGGTTGTTCAGTCACTGAAATGACTGAAATCTTATCGTTATTTTCTGATGTGCTGCTATTATCGTTGAGAGGCTTCACAGTTGCATCAATGCCGAACTCTTCTTCCTCATATTCATCGCTCAGCCCTAAAACACGCTTTATATTCTCAAAAAATGACATAATATCCTGATTTTATTTTGTTGAATAAATTTAATGTTCAAAGTTAATTATTTTTTTACAAATAATCTAACATTTTGAGTGGAAAGTGGTTGAAAAAGTGTATTTACTTGTTTTTTCTTTTCTTGCGCAGTGTATTTGCTTTTCTGAGGTAGTCTTGTGCGGCGTGAACTTTTCCAATATCTGTCAGAATTGCGGCAATGCCTTCAAGTGGCTCCGGTTGGCTGGAGTCAAGTTGAGATGCATGTAAATAGCAGTCGTATGCATCTTCATTCTCGCCAATTTGCAGATAGATGTCTCCCATAATTGTAAACGCATCACAGTCAGCTTCATTCTTTATTACAAGCTGTCGGAGCAGACTTAAGGCATCCTCATATTGTCTGCGTGATTTAAGAATTTTAGCCTTGCCAACAATAGCCTTGTTATAAAAAGGGACTAATGTGAGCGCTTTATCATAATTGGCAAGTGCTGAGTCTTGTGAGTCTTCGCGTTCGGCGCACATGTTGCCCAGTGTTACAAACTCGTCTGCAATACCGGCGAGTTTTTCGTTCCGTTCTCTTAGCTCCAAGAATAGTTCTGCATTTTTTTTCAGAAGCTTGTTTACGATGGATGCCTTTCTGCAAAGGAGTCTCACTATTCTTTTATTGCCAAGCTCGTTTCGCAAGGAAACAGCCTCTGCAAAGCATTTTATACTCTCATTGATTTCAAGGTCATCCCAATGGCGAGCGGCCTCGGCGTATAGGTCATCTGCCCGAGCGTTTTCAAGGGCTTTTGCCAGGAGGAGAGGATTGTTGTAGCTATGGCTGAAGCTTATAATATCATTATTGACAAAGATATCTCTCATATTAACGGGTGTGCGTAGTATAACCCCATCGATAGTAGTACAACGGCTGAGAGCAACGTATGTCTGTCCACTACTGAACGCACCGGCGCCTAAGTCTATTATCACTTTGTTAAATGTCAGACCTTGGCTTTTATGTATTGTAATAGCCCAAGCAAGTTTTAGTGGAAATTGGATGAAGGCACCAAGTTCCTGTTCCTCTATATGGTTTGTCTCTTCGTCGAAAACGTATTTTATGTTACGCCATCTTTCCGGTTCTATGATGTGTCTGTCGCCGTTTTCAAGCTCAATTTCCAGAATATCTTCCGTTGCTGTATAGACCTTACCTATAGTGCCGTTTACCCACCTGCCGTCTCTGTCGTTTTTGATAAAAACCACCTGTGCTCCAACTTTCAGTTTTAGTTCCATATCAGTTGGCAAAGACTCTACAGGATAATCTTTTTCAATTTCACCAATATAGGTAATTTCCGGGTATGGGATTTTGTCTAATTGTATATCGTTTATGTTGTCTGCTATTCTGCGGAGCGAGGTGAGGGTGATGGTGAAGTCGCTGTTATCTGCTATTTTCCCTTCCTGGACGTGTTTGTTAAGTTCGCTTACATCGCCCACAGTGGGCTTTCCTGCGCGTATTCGGTCCAAAATGGATATAAAGCGTATGTCTTTTTGGCGATATACTTTTTTCAGCTCAATGGATACGATAGGGAACTCCTTAAATACGTTTGCGGAGAAAAAATGCATTGATTTATAATATTTTCGGAGTATCTCTTTTTCGTCAGATTTTGCTACGGGCTCTAATTGGAATATGTCTCCTACAAGTAGTAACTGTTTCCCTCCAAAAGGGAGATATCGCTTGCCGGAATAGAATCTAAGCAACTTGTCAATAAAGTCAATGATATCGCACCTTACCATTGAGATTTCGTCAATAATCACCAGCTCAAGCTCTTTGATGAGTTTGATATGTGATTTTGGATATTTCATTCGTTCTCTAAGCCGAGAAAATGAAAAGTCGACATCGTCAGGTATTATTGGCTGATGTGGTATTCTAAAAAAGGAGTGTAAAGTGACGCCGCCGGCATTGATTGCTGCAATACCGGTAGGGGCGAGCACAACGTGTTTTTTCTTTGTGTGTTCAGTGATATATTTTAGGAAAGTGGACTTGCCAGCTCCGGCCTTGCCAGTGAGGAAAAGGCTGTTGCTGGTATAGTTTATCACTTTTAGTGCATTCTGAAATTCCGGATTGTTCAGGTCTATCTTTTCCATATCACAAAGTTATGAAATTTCGTTAAGATAGCAAAATAATATGGAACTAAATAAAATGCGGCTGTTATTGTTAATCATAGTTAAATGAAACTTTTGTAACGTACTGAATATCAATATTACTAACGAAAATGTAACTATGTGCTATTTTTGTGCGTCCTTGTTTATACATAAGAAATAGTGTAATTTTGCACTTAATTAATAACCTAAAAAACAGAAATTAATTATGAATTCATTAAAGTTGATTAGCGAAGGAAATGGCTTTGGCATAGCCTCAGTTGAAAATTTTCAGAATTTTGCAGGTAAGGCATTTGTAAAAGACATATTGGGAACTACCGGTATGGAAATATCTTTTGGTACACTTGGAGAGGGGGAAGCTGTGCCATTTCTCCACAAGCATAAACAAAACGAGGAAGTCTATATAATACTCAGAGGTGAGGGGATATTCAGCCTTGATGGCAATGATTATCCAGTGAAGGCTGGAGATGTTATTCGTGTTGAGCCGGAAGTGTCTCGTGGAAACAGAAATACTGGTAGTGAACCACTTACTTACGTTTGCATTCAGGCTAAAGCAGGCTCCTTGGAGCAATACACAATGACGGATGGTGTAATTCTTGAATAGGAGAAAATTATTTGCCCATTCGCATTTTAAGAAACTATAGCCATCTATAATTGATTATTCTATCCTGATAAAATCGAAAAACGGTTTTATCAGGATAGTGTTTTATCGAGTAAACCTGTCTGAAATCTCGTCGGTGGAGATAATCTGAATTATTGGTAGTCCTGTGGGAGTAAATCCAGGTGAAGGGAGAGTGAGAAGTTCGGTCATTAAGTGCTTCATTTCTTGAACAGACATCGCTTTGCCGGAAGGTATTGCGGCAGCCTTTGCCATAGCAAGGGCGGTTTGCATTTTTATGTCTTCGTCTGTCACGTCACCTCCGTCAGACACGTTGTCTATCATCTTCAATAAAACCTCATTAGGACTTACGCCATCTAATACTGATGGATATCCATTTACAGTCCAGGAATTGTCCCCGAGAAAAGAAATGTCAAACCCAATTTCCTTAAGGTTTGGCTCAATGCTTTCCATTATCACGTTTTGTGACGGAGACAGCGTGATTATTTCGGGGAAAATGACTTGTTGAGTAGAAAAACCGCCATGTTTTTGCGCTTCCATATACTTATTGTATAGTATCAGAATATGTGCGCGGTGCTGGTCAATAATCATAAGTCCGGAGGCTGCAGGCGAGATGATATATTTATTTTTTAGTTGGAAAATGCTGTCTTCTGCAGTGCTGTCCTCAGCATCAACGTGCATTTGTGGTAGGCTGCCCGTATCTGCAGTGTCAATGGCTGTATTTAATGAGGACGGTGTTGTTGCATTGTTAAAATTGTCGTAAAGACTTTCCCAGTTTGCAGTAGCACGGCGCAATCCATTATTTATAGAACTCGGACGTGAAGTATAATTTGAATTGCCTCCATTATATTTTGGAGCGGAGTCAAAAGGATTGTATCCACCTGAAATCTCCTCTGTAACCTTTGCATTTGCATTAGGATTGAAAACGGGAATTTCAGGGCTATCATCTACATCAAAGTCTATTGATGGCACAGCGTTTGATTTTCCGAGCGCTTCTCTGACTGCCGCCATGAGTATTTGCCAGATGGCTTGCTCATTTTCAAACTTTATCTCGTTTTTCGTAGGGTGGATATTGACGTCAATGGTTGATGGGTCAACTGTAAAGTTGAGGAAATAGTTTGGCTGTACGTCATTTGCAATAAGCTTTTCGTAGCATGTCAACACCGCTTTAGCAAAGTAGGGGTGACGCATGTTTCTACCGTTTACAAAAAGATATTGCAATGCTCCACGACGTCTGGCATTAGCCGGAAGTCCGACAAAACCATCAATTTTTACTACAGGTGTTTCAACATCAATTGAAATGAGCTGCTTGTCGAGGCTTTTGCCAAACAGCGATGTTATTCGGTACTTTAATGAGCCCGGGAGAAGCTGATGCACCATAGTGTCATTATGGATTAGCTCCAGTCCAATGCCCGGATTTACAAGTGCAAGCCTCTCAAATTCTCTTACAATGTTGCTAAGTTCTACAGAATCCTTTTTTAGGAATTTACGGCGTGCCGGAACGTTGAAAAACAGGTTCTTTACCTTAAAATTAGAGCCCGGAATAGTGGCGTATGCCTCTTGGCTTTCAAGTTTTGAGCCTGAAATGCATATACGTGTTCCTATAGATTCTCCTTTTCGCATAGTGACGAGCTCAACCTGAGCGACAGCGCAGATAGAAGCCAGTGCCTCACCGCGGAAGCCCATTGTGTGGAGCGTAAAGAGGTCTGCAGCCTCAGTGATTTTAGATGTAGAGTGACGTTCAAAGGCAAGGCGTGCGTCAGTGGCGGACATTCCGCAACCATTATCTATGACCTGAATGAGTGTACGCCCGGCATCTTTAATTATAATCTGTATGTTAGTGCCACCGGCATCAACGGCATTTTCCACCAGCTCCTTTATTACTGAAGCTGGGCGCTGTATCACTTCTCCTGCCGCAATTTGGTTTGCGACAGAGTCTGGCAGCAATTTAATTACGTCGCTCATGAGGTTTTAAAATTCGCTGGTGAAATGGAACTTTATTTTGGGGAAGTCTGTCTGCGCCATTTGCAAGACATATCCTGAATCGGCGAGGAATACGTCCCTCCCATCTCTGTCAACGGCCATAAACTGGTGTTTACGCTTCTTAAATGCTTCAAGAGCCTGTGCGTCGTCGCTTTCTATCCAGCATGCTTTATATAGTGAAATAGGTTCCCAACGACATTGTGCACCATATTCGTGCAGCAGGCGGTATTGTATTACCTCAAACTGTAGCTGTCCTACTGTTCCGATAATTTTACGTCCATTAAATTGGTTGATAAACAGCTGTGCAACACCTTCGTCCATAAGTTGTTGCACCCCTTTGTCCAACTGCTTAGCTTTCATTGGGTCACTGTTTTCAATATACTTAAACATTTCTGGTGAGAAACTCGGTATTCCCTTGAAATGGAGTTCTTCGCCTTCTGTCAGTGTGTCGCCTATTTTGAAGTTGCCTGTGTCCGGAATACCTACAATATCCCCTGGGTATGCTTCGTCTACAATACTCTTTTTTTGCGCCATAAAGGCAGTTGGAGCAGCGAAGCGCATCTGTTTGCCTGTGCGTATATGTTTGTAGTTCGCGTTTCGCTCAAATTTGCCGGAGCACACTTTGACAAAAGCAATACAACTTCGGTGGTTTGGATCCATGTTGGCGTGGATTTTGAATACAAAACCGGTAAAAGACTCTTCTTCAGGTCTTATCTCACGTTCTTCTGCTTTTGTGGGTCGTGGAGAAGGAGCTATTTGTACAAAACAGTCAAGGAGTTCCTTTACACCAAACGTGTTTAGAGCTGAACCGAAAAATACCGGGGCTAATTTCCCTTCAAGATATCGATTTACATCGAAATCCGGGTATACACCTTCTATCAGCTCAAGGTCTTCACGTAGTTTTGAAGCATCGGCTTCTCCTACGTTTTCATCAATGCGTACATCGTTGATGTCGCTTATTTCAACGCGTTCAGACACTTTTTGCTTGTTTGGCGTAAAAAGGTCCAGTGAATGTTCATAAATGTTGTACACGCCCTTAAATTTTGCGCCTATGTTTATAGGCCAGCTTAAGGGGCGTACATTTATTTTTAGTTCAGATTCGAGTTCGTCAAGGATGTCAAATGGGTCACGTCCTTCGCGGTCAAGTTTGTTTACAAAGATTATTACAGGCGTATTTCGCATTCGGCACACTTCCATTAGTTTGCGTGTCTGTTGTTCTACACCTTTTGCCACGTCCACTACAATGATTACACTGTCTACAGCGGTAAGTGTTCGGTATGTGTCCTCGGCAAAGTCTTGGTGACCTGGGGTGTCGAGAATGTTTATTTTATAATCGCCATAATTAAAGCCCATTACAGATGTGGCAACGGAAATACCGCGCTGCTTTTCAATTTCCATCCAGTCTGATGTGGCTGTTTTCTTAATTTTGTTTGATTTTACTGCGCCGGCTATATGTATAGCTCCTCCGAAAAGGAGTAGTTTCTCAGTAAGTGTGGTCTTACCGGCGTCAGGGTGAGAGATAATGGCGAATGTTCGCCTGCGGCTTATTTCGTCTGTGAGCTGTGACACGTTTATCGTATTTCTAATTGTTATTATAATTCTTTTAATCTTTTTAGGCAATCTTCAAGGCTGTCTTCCCAATGGGGAATAGTAACACCGTAAGTGGCTTTTATGCGGGTGCGGTCAAGTACGCTGTAATATGGACGTGCTGCAGGGCGAGGAAAATCATCTGAAAGAATAGGCTTTACTTTGCAGTCGGTGTTTTCGGTAAGTTTTACAATTGTCTTTGCAAAATCATACCAAGAGCAAGCTCCCTCGTCTGTGAAATGATAAATTCCGCTTACCCATTGGTGGCATTTTAGGATAGCAAGGATTGCCAGTGCAAGGTCGTGAGCGTAAGTGGGAGTGCCAATCTGGTCGCAAACCACACCAATTTCATTTTGTTCTTTACTCAGGCGGAGAATAGTTTTGACAAAATTTTTGCCAAACGGAGAATACAACCATGCTGTGCGGATGATAATACTATCAGGAGCGAGAGCAATAAGTGCAGTTTCGCCGGAGCGTTTTGTAGTGCCGTATTGTGAGATAGGGTTTACTTTGTCTGATTCACGATACGGACGGTGAGCAGTGCCATCAAATACATAGTCTGTGGAGATGTGTATCACTTTTGCACCGTTGCCGTCTGCTGCCATAGCGATGTTTTTTACGGCAGTCACATTTATGGCGTTGCATTCCAGCTTTTCGGTCTCTGCGAGGTCTACATTTGTGTACGCTGCGCAGTTGATGATATGTGTGATATCGTTATTTACCACAAAATCAGCAACGGCCTTAGCATTGGTGAGGTCTAATTCTTCCTTGTCGGTATAAAACACTTCATCGGAGATAGCCTGTGCGAGTACTATCCTCAATTCATTGCCCAGCTGTCCGTTAGCACCGGTTACGAGTATTCTCATATTCTATTGATTATAATCTCTGGTTACCTTTTTATGTCTACAAAGTTACTCACTTTTGATGAGTTCTCAAAATAATAATTAAAAAAGTTCCCACAAGTATCAACTTGCGGGAACTTATATATTTGAAATATAGGATTTTAGAACTTAAAACCGAGTGAAATTACAATATTGTTTTCTTCGGTGTCAAGAATGTGTTTGTAAGGCTTGTAACCGTTGAACATACGGTGTGTGTAATAGTATGAAGAGCGATGCTTATATACATACGCGAGGTCTGCATAAAAAGCCTGATATTTGTATCCTAAACCGAAAGTGATATATTCCGTCTTTTTGTCCATGCTGTAAGCCGGATTAGTCCCGGTGGTATATACTTCGATATTTCCATCCTGTGCATCCTTTTCCACACCGGATTTCTGATAATTATAACCTGCGCGGAGAGAAAAGTCTGGAGTTACGCGAAATTCGCCACCAATACGTACTGTATGCTGAGGCTTATAGTATGTAGATATATCCTCGTTAATGAGGCTGTAGTCGTATATATCATATCGGTCGCTTACGTCCATTTTGTCGTATGCGGCATACTCATAGTCCATACTGATTATACCACGTCCGCCAATTACTGCGGCAGCTCCAAACATTAGCTTCCATGGCGTCTGCAGTTTCCAATCAAAATATCCAAGTTCTGTCTCAACGCTTCCTTTTACGGACTCTCCGTTTACGTCAAAAGAATAGTCGGAATATGCTTTGAAGTCCTGTGTTAGTTTGTAGTAGGTTGGGGTATGAACTGCTATACCTAAACGAAACTCATTGATAGGCTTAAAGATAAGTCCTGTCTTAAAGTTGAAGCCGGAACCTGTGATTAGTTTATGGTTTTCCATCGTAAAGCCGCCATTTCCATTTTTCCAACCGGCATTAGTATTAGGTACGCAAGCGTTCTGCAATTCTTCGTCATAGATTGTAAATTCATTATAACTGATATCAGTGATGCCGAAGCCTAATCCCCAGTAAACTACATCGCAGATGTTTCCACCAAAATCAATAGAATACTCATCAACATATCCTCGCTCTTTAATCAACGCTTGCATATCGCCAGACGTTGAGCCCTGTTGCCAAAGTCCATTATAGCTATTCTTGCCGTCGTTTGAAATGAGATAGCTCTGATGAGCGAGTACGCTTAGCCAATCTGCATCACCAAAATATGGGTTGTAGTCTGGATAGTCGCCTCCACCAAATTCCAGGTCGGACACGTCGCAGTTTGTGAATGATGCAATATAGTTAGTGATGGAATTGCTCAGAATAGGGTATCGGTCACCACCGCCCATGCGATAAGAACGATTAAAACTTGCGACTCTTGAGTACGAAACGCCCCAGTTGAAAGTCTTCATGACGTCACTGTCCAGGCTTACAGAACCTATATAGCCGAAGTTGTTACAGAACGTGTGTGTCTTGTCTTCTTTGAAATGCCCTACGTTAGAGCTGACGTCTGAACTTGTCATATTAATGTCAAGTGTAAATCCGATTTCGCTCTTTCTATATATACCTATGCCTGCCGGATTTTGGTTTAGTGTGGATATATCACCGCCTAATGCAGTGAACGCTCCGCCCATAGATACAAATCTTGCTGAGCCTCTTAGGTCTGATTGTGACAGTTGATATGCATCAACTGCTGATTCTGCAGAGCAAGTGGCAGTCAAAGCCAGTGCAAATGCTGTTACGTATAATTTCTTCATGAGTGTGATTTATTAGTTCTTAATTATAAGACGCAAAATGAATGAAAAAGTTTAGTAGATATTCTTTTTAATATAAATCCCGATGTGATACACCGGGATTTATGTGTCTAATTAATTATTTGAATATCAGATGTATAGTGTTAGCTTAGTGTCTTCCGCCACGACCGCCCCCACTGCTGTGTGAACCTCCGCTATGTGAGCCACTGCGAGAACCTCCGCTGAATGAACTGCCGGAGTTAAAAGATCTTCCTGAGTTAGAATTTCCGGTAAATGTGCTGCGGTCTCTGTTGGAGCCTGAGCTGCTGTCGCGATTATAGGAATTTCCGCGTACTGAGTTGCGGTTGTTTATCGTTCTATTGCCACTATTAGAATATCCACGTCTATTACTTGATGAATTTCCATAACTTCTGCCGGAGTTTCTAAAGTTTACATTATTAGAAACTTGGCGTCGGTAATCGCCACCATGTGTATATGCGCCATGTCTGTAAAACACGGGGTCATAGTAATATGAGTGGTAGTAATATGGACGAGGATTGTAGTGGAAATAAGAGTGCCAATGTGCCATTCCTGCCCATGGATAACACCAAACGTAACATCCGTAGTAGTGGCTGAGCACCCATGGGTCGTATGCTGAATAATACCATGGAGTGTATCCCCAATAAGGACGATAAACATGCCAGTAATATGGAGCCCAAATATCGAATGCATTAATTACGTTAATGTCAAATCTAAAGGACTCATGATTTCTCTGTGCGTCACTGTAATACTCAATGAGAATTTCATCTCCGCTGTCTAACACGATGCGGTCGTTGTAGAAACGCTCAATGTTTCGGGTATTAGCAAATTCTTCGTTTTGTGAAGAGTAGCTTGAAGTGTCTGCAGCCTGAGAGTTAGAATATCGACGATTATATTCATCAACGTCGCGGTTGTTGTCTGTGTAAACTGTGTATGTATCAGAACCCGGGAGGGGCTGACCATAAGTTTTCACACCACCTTGGTTTGAAACTAAAGACTCTTGTCTTGCATTGTCAGCCTTTTCCTTTCTTGCTTTGTCTGCATTGTAGTAGATGTCGTCATCATAGTATGACTGTGCAACGGCTGAAATTGCGAGTGTCATGCCTACAAAGAAACAAGCAGCTTTTCTGTAAGATTTCATAATACATTAATTTAGTTGTTTAACACTGAAGTATAGAACAAAAACCTATTGAAATTTTAACCCTACACTTATTCATTTTTGCAAAGATATTTTATATTTTCTAATTTTCAAAATATTTTCAGGAATATTTTCACGGTTTCGCCATATTTGCGAACTTTGTGCCGTTTTATCCCAATTCTGTTACAAAATGAGGGTATTTTTATGGCGAATTTTGGATGATTGTTATTTTGAATAGTGTGATTACATAATCGAGTGTTGTATATGCGGAGACTATCCGTTGAATAATTGTGTTTTAATGTCTGGTAATAAATTCCCCAAACAAGCCATTCAAACGATTATGCGAATTAAAATAGATTTGTTTTGCATCATTATTTGAAAAAATCTTTGATATGTCAAAAAAAAGTATTAACTTTGAATTACCATAACGAAAACAAAACAATAAGTATGAATAAAGATTTTAGAAATTACGCTGTAAAGCATTTAGGTAACAATGGCTTAGCATTTGACCAGGCCGCAGCTGCCCTTAATTCTCAGGCATCAGCTTCTGGTATAGTCTCAAGTTACATTAATCCTACTATTATCGAAGAACGCCAACTAAACGTAGCTCAAATGGATGTCTTCTCTCGCCTTATGATGGATCGCATCATCTTCCTTGGCACAGACGTCAATGACTACACTGCTAACGTAATTCAAGCACAACTTCTTTACCTTGACTCTTGCGACCCGGGTAAGGACGTTTCAATATATATTAATTCACCTGGTGGCTCTGTGTATGCAGGACTTGGAATATACGACACTATGCAATACATTTCAAGCGATGTGGCGACAATATGCACCGGTATGGCTGCGTCAATGGCTGCTGTTCTCCTCGTAGCAGGCGAAAAGGGAAAGCGATTTGCTCTCAAGCATTCTCGAGTGATGATTCATCAGCCGATGGGCGGGGCTCAGGGGCAGGCGAGTGATATTGAAATTACAGCCAAGCAGATACAGATTTTGAAAAAAGAACTTTATGATATCATTTCCGAGCACTCAGGCAAACCCTACGAGGAAGTTTACCGTGATTCTGACCGTGATTACTGGATGACGGCTCAGGAGGCTAAGGATTATGGTATGATTGACAACGTTCTTCTCAAAGCTAAGTAAGGGTAATGGCAAAAAAAGAACGTGAAATATGTTGCTTTTGCGGTAGTTCTGCTCACGGCGACCTTCCACTGCTTCCTTCCCCCATATTTGAAGGGATAAATATTTGTGCAGACTGTGCCAAGCAAGTGCAAATCGTTTTCGACGAGTATAGGGAGAAGCTGAAGGCTGATGAAGCAAAACCAAAAGCGCCCGCGTCAAAAAAAATACCGAAGCCAAAGGAAATATGTGCGTTTCTGGATAATTATGTAATTGGACAGGAGGAGGCGAAGAAGTATCTTTCTGTAGCGGTCTATAACCACTATAAGAGGCTTTCACAAGCTGATTCTGAAGATGGAACTGAAATAGAAAAAAGCAATATTATTCTTGTAGGTCCTACGGGAACGGGAAAGACTCTCCTTGCAAGGAGCATTGCAAAGTTGCTTGACGTGCCTTTTACGATAGTAGACGCCACAGTCCTCACTCAAGCCGGATATGTTGGCGAGGATATAGAGTCTCTTCTTACACGCCTTCTACAGGCTGCTGACTATGATGTGAAAGCTGCTGAGCGCGGTATTGTATTTATTGATGAGATAGACAAAATTGCCCGAAAAGGAGATAATCCGTCAATTACGCGAGACGTGAGCGGCGAGGGTGTGCAGCAGGGCCTTCTTAAGCTTCTTGAAGGTTCTATCGTGAATGTACCACCTCAAGGCGGGCGAAAGCATCCTGAGCAGCACATGATACCGGTTGACACCAAAAACATATTGTTTATATGTGGTGGAGCGTTTGAAGGAATTGAACGCCGTATTGCTCAACGACTTAATACGCACGCTGTGGGCTATTCGTCTGCAAATAAGATGACAAAGCAGGAGCGTGAAAATCTGCTTCATCACGTTGCACCGCAAGACCTACGAGCGTTTGGTCTTATTCCAGAAATAATAGGACGTCTTCCTATTCTGACAAACCTTAATCCTCTTGACAGAGATGCACTACGCAGAATCCTGACGGAGCCTAAGAATGCCATTGTGCGTCAATATGTTAAGTTGTTTAAGATGGACAAAGTTGCACTTGAGTTTACTGATGATGCTCTTGATATGATTGTGGATAAAGCAATTGAATATAAACTTGGTGCGCGAGGTCTACGCTCAATAGTAGAAACTGTGATGATAGATGCAATGTATGATGCTCCATCGTCTAAGTTGAAGAAGCTCGTAATTGACAAGGATTATGTGTTGAGTCAACTAAAAAAAGCAAATTTTGAAAATATATCAGCAAATAACGATTAACAACATTTTATAGAAATTAATTCCTCCCTCTCGCTATGATTACAAAGAAAGACTTATTAGAAGCACTGAAACTTCACTTTGGATTTGACACGTTCAAAGGCAATCAAGAAGTAATTATGATGTCGCTGCTTGAAGGTCACGACACCTTTGTACTCATGCCCACAGGTGGGGGCAAATCGCTGTGTTACCAGTTGCCGGCACTTTTGATGGAAGGCACTGCAATCGTCATATCTCCGCTTATTGCTCTGATGAAGAATCAGGTAGATGCAATGCGCAATTTTTCAGAGGACGATGTTGTGGCTCACTTTCTGAACTCAAGTCTTAGCAAGTCTGCAATAGACCAGGTTAAAAGCGATATAGCATCCGGGAAGACAAAATTGCTATATGTGGCACCGGAGTCACTCACCAAGGAGGAAAATATTGAATTTCTTAAAACAGTCCCAATTTCGTTCTACGCGGTAGATGAAGCACACTGTATCTCTGAATGGGGACATGATTTCAGACCGGAATACAGGCGCATCCGTCCAATAATAAATGAAATAGGTGTTCGACCTGTAATTGCACTGACGGCTACAGCTACGCCTAAGGTTCAGCATGATATACAGAAAAACCTCGGTATGCAGGAGGCCTGCGTGTATAAGTCTTCTTTTAATAGACCAAACTTATATTACGAGGTGCGTCCGAAGACGGCGAATGTGGATAAGGATATTATCCGTTTCGTGAAGAGCCAGGAAGGGAAATCAGGCATCATTTACTGTCTAAGTAGAAAAAAGGTAGAAGAACTTGCAGAATTACTCCAAATAAATAACATTAAAGCACTGCCGTATCATGCCGGAATGGATGGCGTGACGCGTACTGAAAATCAGGATGCGTTTCTGTTGGAGAAGGTTGACGTGATTGTCGCTACTATTGCTTTCGGTATGGGTATCGATAAGCCGGATGTTAGGTTTGTAATCCACTATGATATTCCCAAGTCGCTTGAAGGATACTATCAAGAGACGGGTCGTGCAGGGCGTGATGGAGGAGAAGGGCTTTGTATAACGTATTACTCGGCAAAGGATTTGCAAAAATTAGAAAAATTCATGCAGAGCAAGCCCATAGCAGAGCAGGAAATAGGAAAGCAGTTGCTTATAGAAACTGCAAGCTATGCAGAATCCTCAGTTTGCCGCAGGCGAACGCTGTTACATTATTTTGGAGAAGAATACACTGAAGATAACTGTGGGAACTGTGACAACTGTCTAAACCCAAAGAAACAAGTGGAAGCAAAAGATGAACTCTGCGCGGTGATGGAAACGGTAACCGCACTTAAAGAAAAATTTAAGGCTAATCATATAATTGATGTAATGCTTGGCAAAGCTACAGCCGATGTTAAGTTTTATCATCACGAGGACCTTGATGTGTTTGGCTGTGAAGAAAAATCTGATGATAAATTCTTAAATGCAGTCATTCGCCAGGCGATAATAGCCGGGTACCTAAACAAAGATATTGAAAATTATGGTCTGATAAAGATTACGGCCAAAGGACAGAAATTTCTCAAAAAACCGGAGTCTTTCAAGATAGTGGAGGACAATGATTTTACAGAAGATGAAGAGCCGATGATAATGAAATCCGGTGCTGCATGCGCAGTGGACCCAGAATTGTATTCCATACTCAAGGACTTGAGAAGAAAAGAGGCAAAAAAGCTTGGACTCCCGCCTTACGTAATATTCCAAGACCCATCCCTTGAGGCTATGGCCACAACGTATCCCATTACGATGGAAGAATTGGCTACAATCCCGGGAGTAGGGCAAGGAAAGGCAAAGAGATATGGAAAAGTATTCCTTGACGTGATAAAAATGCATGTTGAGGAAAACGAGATTGAACGCCCTGAAGACTTAAGGGTGAGAACTGTGCCAAGCAAGAGCAAACAGAAGATGCGCATAGCCATCATCCAGGCTATTGACAGGCGAATTGCGCTTGACGAGCTGGCTGAGTCTAAAGGGCTTGAATTTGACGAACTCCTTGACCAGATAGAGGCTATAGTGTATTCAGGCTCTAAGATAAACATTAATTATTTCGTAGACGAGGTGATTGATGAAGATAAGCAAGCCGATATATACGACTATTTCAAAGAAAGCGAAAGTGATGACCTTGAGGCCGCTATTGAAGAGCTCGGAATGGATTGCACTGAGGAGGAAATACGTCTTGTGCGCATAAAATTCCTTTCTGAATTGGCAAATTAACTAAATAATAAAATATTATTTTAAGTATGTAAAGCTATGCGTGCCATATTGACAAACCCTTATCGAATAATCGGATTGCCTATAAATGCGAGCCGGCGTGAGGTTTTGGCAAATATTGGCATGCTTAAGGCTTTTACATTCGTAAAAAAATATAAAAGATTTTCTACAGATGCTGAAAATGTCCTTGCTCCACCCATTCGGTCTGTAAATAGTGTGAACCGTGCTGAAACGGCGTTGCAGTCGCCTGACGAAAGGCTGAAAGCGGCAATGACATGGTTTGCAATAACTTCAGAGCGTGATGTGAAATTTATTGATGATTTCAATAGAGGGACAAGCCGTATTTGCTCTGATTTGACGTGCTATTCATCGGTATTGAACAGTGCTGTGTCGAGTCTTATAAAAGGGAAAATTGGTGTTGCCATAGATTATTACGTGAAATTGTTTTACGATAATAGCCTTAGGTTAGATTTTCTCTCGTCTGTTTATGATTTAGATATAAATACATCTCCTGAACACCTTTCAATGAAATTGACCAGTGTTCTTGCTTCACATTATACTTTTGACATGCTTGCTCCTGCATATAGTGCGGCAAAAAGTATAAGCAATAATGTGTTATCGGTGCTGATAGATTATGAGTATGGGAAAATACAGACAGAACTGGATAAGGAAATAGGCATTGCAAGAAATGTTTCTCCGCAATTATCCGGTGACGTATTATTACCATTTATAAACCGTAGTAAGGCGCTATTGGAAAAGGCTTCAAATGTAATGGTTGACAGCAATAAAACTGGATATATGCGCGATATTATTGCGCAAACAGTGCTGAAATTGTCAGTAAATGGATATAATGCCGGATTTATCCCGGCAAAAAATGCAATAAGTTCACTTCGATTTGCGACAAACACTGCAGCAAGTAGTGTTGTAAAGTTGCAGTGTAAGCATAATTACGATTTGTTATTAAATAATCTATAATCATAGCGATATGGAAATACAGGGCTTTGCAATAGATGTGATAAATGAATTGGTCAGAATAGAGCAAAATCTGCGTTTTATAAATGACGATGTAAAAGGTGTGGCAAACCTTAAAAGTCGTTCAGACTCTTTGCGAGCCATTTTTGAATCCAGGGGCTATGAAATTCCAGAGCTCTTAGGCAAGGAGTATATACAGACAGCCAATATGGAAGTGTCGTTTGAGCGAGATGAAAATCTGCCCAAGGGTGCAAACATAATTCGTAGGGTTATTCGTCCAGAAATTAGTCTTAATGGAGAAATGATACAGGCTGCAATGGTTGTAGTCGCTTTTAATGAATAATTATGTTATGGAAAATAAAATCATATACGGAATAGACCTTGGTACAACAAATTCTTCAATTTCGAGGTTTGATGGAGGATGTGCCACCGTTTTACTTAGTAAAACCCTAAATCAGACGCTACCTTCGTGTGTGGCATATTCTGATGATGGGTATATCCTTGTGGGAGATAAAGCTCGAGCAAATCTTGAAAAGGACTATATCCGCTCATATAATAATCCACAACATTCGTTTAATTCATTTATTGAATTTAAGCGTCAAATGGGTAAGGATGTGGAATATTATTCAAGTATTGTGAATAGGTTTTTTACACCAGAGCAACTTTCTGCTGAAGTGTTGAAGGCACTGCGACAAACAGAGGCAAAGAAAGATGTTAGAACTGCAATTATCACCGTACCGGCTATCTTTGACAATAATCAGAAAGATGCTACAATGAGGGCGGCGAAACTTGCCGGCTTCGACTACGTAGAGCTAATTCAGGAGCCTGTAGCCGCATCAATTGCGTATGGAATAAACGCACCTAAAGATGCCAAGTGGATGGTATTTGACCTTGGTGGCGGTACTTTTGACGCAGCATTGATGCAAAAGAAAGATGGTGTTTTTATTCCGCTTGATACCACCGGGTGCAATTCGCTCGGCGGTAAAGATATTGATACTGCAATAATTGACGGGCTGATAATTCCATATCTAGCATCGGTATATAAAATTGACAATATATTAAAGAAAAATCCACAGCAGTTCCGCTCTATGTGGAAAGCAAAAGTGGAGGAGGCTAAAATTAAGCTCTCAAAAATTGAGAAAATAATAATTGAGACAGACCTCGGAGAGGACTATGGAGTTGATGACTATGGCTCAAAGATAGAACTGAGGCTGCCAATTTCACGTGCCCAACTGGATACATTTCAGAAACCGGTATTTCAGAAGGCTATAGAAATGGCAAAGCGACTGCTTGAGCGTAATAATATTCCTGGTAATCAACTGTCGTCAATTATCCTTGTGGGAGGTCCTACATATTCTCCTACGTTGCGTAAAATGATTGCCGAACAATTAGGTGCACCGGTAAACACGTCGCTTGACCCGATGACATGTGTATCGCAGGGTGCGGCTATTTATGGTTCTACTGTGTCTATTCCACAGGAGGTGTTGGATAAGACAAGGGATAGAAGCAGGATTCAACTTGACATTCAGGTAAAAAGTTCATCTCTTGAACTTGAAGAGTATGCAGCGGTTAAGTTGCTCCGCTCAAAATGCGATTTTGTGGATGCGCATTGGGTGCTTGTGGAATTTGTAAGGCAAGATGGCATCAGCTCTTCGGGTGCCATAAAAATTGACCAAGACGGGGAGGTTGTGAAGTTACCGCTAAAGCCTGATTTTGCCAATATTTTTGATATTAAATGCTATGATGAACTCGGTCGCTCATACAAATGCGAACCGTCAACAATCACGATTCTTCAAGGAATTGATGGAATAGGGGATGCGATTATGCCGCTTACGTTAGGTCTTGGTGTGAATAGCGAAAATGATGAAGAAGTATTCAAGCCTATTGAAGGTTTTCTTAAAGGTGTAAAACTGCCGGCTACAGGTGTATTACGAGGCTTGCTTACGCGTCGTGATATTCGTGTAGGTAATGCAAACGACCAGGTACGCATGTCGCTATATCAGAAGGAAGAATATGATGCAATGAAGACGCGTTCAATCCTATGTACTCATCTTTATGATGTGGTGATTAATGGTAAAGATGTACCATCTGATGTACCTGCAGGATGTGAAGTGAATTTGCGTCTTCACGCAGATAAGTCTGGCCGTATTGACTCTTTTATAGTTGACATCCCATATCTTGATTTTGAAATTGACGTTACAGAGAGGATTACGGAGACAAAGCAACACGTAATGCCCTTGTCTATCGTAAATCAGGAAATATCATCAGCACTTGCCAAAATCCGTTATATTCCGGGATTGAAGGATATTGAAAATGAATTGAAGTTTATCGGTAAGCAATATAAGTTAAATGAGGGAAATCGTGAAATTCATGACAAATTATTTTCTCGCCTTGTAGAACTTAGTGAGAAGGTAGATGATTATTATCGAAAAGGCGAATGGCAACGTGCGCATGAGCTTGTTAAAGGCATTTTTGATACCTACCAAAGTGACGTGTTGAGATATGGTAATGAGTCTGATAAAGCGACTTTCCGTCAGGTCAAGGAGTCTTATGAGAAGGTTATAAGTGTGAAGAATGTAGCTCATGCACGAATGTTATATGACCAGATTTGGCTTCTCGATTTTAAACTTGCACGATTAAATTATTACACAGCATGGCTGTATTCTTGGAAAAAACAATTTAATGAACATTCCTGGACAGATGCTTCGCTTGCGAAGCGTCTTGTTGACGAAGGGATAGCTATGCTTGGTGATGAAAACACAATACCTGATGTGAACGTCATCGCTAAGATGGTAGACAGAATATGTGACCTTCTTCCTGTTTATGAACGTCCGAATAAAGATACTCTTCAGGGTTAAACAAGCGTTTGTTGTTAACTGCATACAAAAGTAATGTGGAAAATTCTGTAAAAGAGAAAGTTCATTTTCACTCTCTCGATGGATTGAGAGGTGTAGCTGCTATTGTAGTGGTCATTTATCATGTGTTTGAAGGGTACCAGTTTGTAGGTGACAAGCCATACATTGAGTTCATGAATCATGGCTACCTTGCGGTAGATTTCTTTTTTATGCTTTCGGGCTTTGTGATAGGCTATGCTTATGATGACAGACTTTCAGGAGGAATGTCAATATGGTCTTTTTTCAAACGGAGGCTTGTGAGACTTCATCCAATGCTTGTTGTGGGTACTATTATTGGGCTTGTTTCATATATGGTGTGTGGGGCTGTCAAGTGGAATGGAGAACATATGACTATATTTCCAATCATAGCGGCTACTGTATGTGGAATGTTGCTTTTGCCTGCTACTCAGGGTTCATTTCGAGATGTACGCGGTAATGGTGAGATGTTTCCACTCAATGGTCCATCCTGGTCGTTGTTTTTTGAATATATAGGTAATTTCCTTTATGGCATTGCGATAAGAAAGTTAAGTGTGAGGGCACTTGCCACAGTTGTGTCCATGTTGGCCATTGCAATGGCAGCATTCTCTATTTTGGATATTTCAGGATATGGTATGATAGGTGTAGGGTGGACTCTTGATGCAACAAACTTATTTGGCGGATTATTAAGGATGTCTCTTCCTTTCACGATTGGTTTGCTTTTATGGCGTACACATAAAGACAGATTAAAGATTCAAGTGCCACTTTATTTGTTTGCCTTGTTGTTGGTATTGGTTCTTGCTGTGCCGTATATGGTTTCTCCGTATAATGGCGTTTTTGAAATATTCGTTATTTTGTTTGTTTTTCCCATGATAATACGATATGCACCTTGCGCAAAGATTGGAAGAAACGGAGTATCGGTATGTAAAATGCTTGGAAATATGTCATATCCATTGTATATAGTCCATTATCCAATCATGTATGCGTTTTATCAATGGATGATAAAGACCGGAAAAATGCATATTTCAGACTCATGGTGGATGGCATTGCTTGTTATAATGTCATCTGTAGTAATGGCAACGTTATGTTTTAAAGTACTTGATGTGCCATTGAGAAAATGGCTTTCAAGAGTTGTTATATAGAAAAATTTTGAGATTTTTTGTAGATTTTTTAAGCAACATGTAGATTAATTGAAAATAAATGCGTAAATTTGCGTCGAAAATGGTGCTTACCAGGGCTACCCAATAGAGGGGATGCTGCTTAATAGGGAATCAGGTGAGAGTCCTGAACAGTCCCGCTGCTGTAAGTCCAAATAGTTCTTTTTGGCATAATGTCACTGAATACCGGCAAGGTGTTTGGGAAGACGCCAAAGAGGAGGACAAGTCAGAAGACCTGCCATTTTTAATATTTTCTGTCAGAAACTTGCGAGGACGAGTAGCATGATTTTTACAAAGGTGAGAGTATCTCACCGGTACGCATTATTAGCTCATGGAATATGAGAGCTTGTGCGTGTATTTCTTGTGTATCCCATGATAATTAATCGCATCAATAATCGCAGTTTGGCAGAATATATTTAAATATTAACTGTCAAACGAGTGATAATTGATGAGTTTTAGAAATCGCTTTTGCGCCATGGCAATTGCGGCGCTTTACGTTGTGCCAAGCTATGGTCAGGAAATGAAAGACAGCGTGTTTCTGTCTGAAATAAACGTAATAGGAAGGAGGCGACCCATTGAGGAGGTCGTCACCGTTCAACGTCTTGTGGGTGAGGACTTACGTCGCATGAACAGCCTGTCTGTGGCTGATGCGATGAGATACTTTTCCGGTGTACAGGTAAAAGATTATGGAGGTGTTGGAGGCATTAAGACCATCAATGTTCGTTCTATGGGAACAAACCATACAGCAGTAAGTTACGATGGTGTCATGCTTGGGAACGCCCAAAATGGTCAGATAGACTTAGGACAGTTTTCATTGGATAATGTAGAAGTTATATCGTTATACAATGGAAATAAGGCAGATATATTGCAGCCGGCACGTGACTATGGCAGTGCAGCGGCTGTATATATTAAAACACGAGTTCCGGAATTTAACTATGGAGAAACATATCATGCCAAAGCGACATTTAAGACAGGGTCTTTTGACTTACTCAATCCTTCTGCAATGGTAGAACTGAAATTATCTGAAAAAGTGAGTGCACAGATGAGTGTTGAATGGTTGAACTCATCAGGCAAATATAAATTCAGGTATAGAAGAGTAAATCCTGCGGGAGAACTTGCCTATGATACAACGGCAGTACGCCAAAACGGAGACATAAATGCAACAAGACTTGAATTTAACCTAAATGGTGAAATATCCCATGGACTGTGGAGCATAAAGGGCTATAATTATAATTCAGAGCGTGGAGTCCCTGGTGCTATTGTAAATAATGTGTGGCGTAGAGGTGAAAGAATTTGGGATACAAACAGTTTTGTACAAGTACGGTTAGAAAGACAGTTGAATAAGTTTTCGCTTTTGACAAACTTAAAATATGCTTTTTATCGAACTCATTACATAAACAATGATGACAAACTTGTAAAGGTGGACAATATGTATAGGCAGAGAGAGGCTTATGGTTCAATAGCAATAATGATGCCTGTTACAAGATGTTTCTCGGCTTCTGTGGGTTATGATTTGCAGTGGAATGGGCTTAAGGCAGATATGTATGACTTTGCAGAGCCTATAAGATTCACCCACTATACATCTGTAGCGGGAGCGCTCAATTTAGCCAGGGTCAAAGTGAGAGGTTCTATTGTCGCTACAATTGTGAATGATAAAGTAAAAGGCAAGGAGTCTCCCGCAGATAAAAGTAGTTTTACACCGGCTATATATGTAGGTACCTACCCATTTAATACAAAAGATTTTACAGTCCGAGCATTCACAAAACGTTCATTCAGAATGCCTACGTTTAACGACCTGTATTATGCAGATATGGGAAACGCCAAGTTAAATCCTGAGCGGGTAACGCAGTATAACATGGGGGTTGCGTTTGACAGAAACCGTCGCAGGTTGCTTTCAAGGTTTAGTTTTATGCTTGATGTGTACTATAACAAGGTTAAAGACAAAATTGTTGCTTATCCAAAAGGACAACAATTTAGATGGACTATGCTGAATCTTGGAGTAGTGGATATTCGTGGCATAGATGCTACCATGCAGGCAACAATGTCGCCTACATCAGATATAGACCTAACTGTCAGGGGACAGTACACATATCAGCGAGCAATAGATATTACAAATCCGGCAGATAATTATTATCGAGACCAGATTCCATATATTCCACACCATTCGGGCTCTGCAATTTTTAATGCGAGGTGGAAGCATTGGTTTGTGGATTATTCATTTATGTATGTGGGTGAACGCTATAATCAGCAGGAGAATATCCGTTACAATTATACTCAGCCATGGTATACGAGTGATATAGCATTGTGTCATGAATTTATTGTCTCTAACCTTAAAATCAAAGCTCGTGTGGAGATAAATAATCTATTTTCACAGGATTATGATGTGATAATAAATTATCCAATGCCTAAGAGAAATTATCGTTTTACCTTACAGTTAGACATATAACGATATGAAAAATACATATTACTTTCTATTTCTGTCAATACTCTTTAGCATCACAGGTTGTCGAGAAGACGAACTTGTGGTGCCTACAGAGTATGATATTATTTCGGATTTTCCTGGAGAGAACACAAATATCCGTGGTTTCTATCTTGTGAACGAGGGCAATATGGGGTCTAATAAATGCACTATTGACTATCTTGACTATTTTACGGGACTATATGCGAGGAACATATATGCAGAACGAAATCCTAACGTGGTCAAGGAATTAGGTGACGTGGGTAATGACATTGGTATATATGGAAGTAAAATGTATGTGGTTGTTAACTGTAGTCATAAGGTTGAGGTTATGGATGCTAAAACAGGAATTAGGTTAGGGCAGGTCGATATTCCCAATTGCCGTTATGTTCGTTTCTATCGTGGCTCAGCATACGTGAGTTCATACGTAGGACCAGTCCGCATAGACCCTGATGCTCCAAAGGGGGCAGTATATCGTGTGGATACACTTTCTCTTGAAATAACAGGAAAAGTATCAGTAGGGTATCAGCCGGAGGAAATGGAAATCATTGGCGACTATATGTATGTTGCCAACTCCGGCGGCTATCGTGCACCGAACTATGATAATACTGTTTCAGTGATTCAGATGGTAGATTTCAAGCAGGTTCGGCAAATACCGGTTGGTATAAACCTTCATCGCTTGAAAAAAGACAAATATGGCAAGCTGTGGGTGACATCGCGAGGCAATTACGAGAATATTCCGTCACGGCTATATGTGATGGAGAAAAAAAGAGGGTACAATCAGATGACTGTTACCGATACCATTCCCGTGGCTTGTTCCAATATGGCATTTTATGGTGATTCGCTGTATTATTACGCCACGGAGTGGAACAACTATACGTCTTCCAACACTATCACTTACGGAATTATTGATGTAACAACAAAAGAAGTTGTGTCTCAAAATTTCATCACAGACGGAACTGAAAAAGACATCACGATTCCATACGGCATAGCCATCCATCCGGAAACAGGCGATATTTTTGTGACTGATGCAAAAAACTACGTTTCCAGCGGGACACTTTACTGTTTTGACAAGTCAGGAAAAAAGAAATGGAGTGTGCGAACAGGAGATATCCCGGCACACATAGTGTTTTTACCAATTAGAAATTGAATTAATTCTCATATTTATCAACCACAAAATTTATTTTTATTATGTTCAAAAAATTACTGTTATTGATTTGTTTGATGCCCTCACTGCTAAAGGCACAGGAAGTGTCGTTTAGAGACATTATGTATTGGGCGGGAGACGCTGGTGGTGAAAATATTGCCGCACTACTTGTTCATTTTAACAATATGGGCAAGGACGTGACTTATGTTTGGGGATACCGTTGGAGCGGTGAAGCTACAGGCGAGGATATGATTCGTGCAGTAGCAAAAGATTGTGGCGATTTGTATATTCTCACGCAATATACAGGTTCTATGGGCAATACTCTTTGCGGAATTGGTTGTGACAAGTCTTCAAAAATGATAGACGGAGTATATTTTGACTTTGATACCGCTCAAAATGACCCAAAAATCAGTTTTGACTATTTTTCCGTAAATTCTTTTATGGGGCAAACGTCTGCACCGGCAGGTGATACGCCCACGCTGTGCGAAAATGCTATCAATGAAGCCAAAACGTCGCATGTGATAGACCACCCAATAGATAAGAACGCATACGGCTATCCTGCTTACGACTACGACCACTGGAAATGCAACAGTCTTTCTTACACTTCTCTCTGGCAGTCCGGTTGGTACCTCGGTTACTGGAGCTATTGGGTGGGTGACAGCGATTTGACAGCTCTTTCATATTCAGGACTTGGTATGAGTTCCGTAAAACTGAAAAATGGAGACGTGAATGGCTGGGGATATATGGATATCAATGCTCCGTGGGGCTCTTCAATAAAATGGGGAGAGCTTGACTATGAACATAGTGCACTTTCTTACACAGGTATTCGCTTTGCTTTTGACGATGTGGAAGTGTTAGGCGACGTAAAAGATATGAAGTACAAGGACACTGCAATAGTAAGCATTGTCACATATCCGGAAGATGCAGACTATGGCACATTCACTATCACAAATTCCGACGGTTCTGTTGCTTCTTATGCTTCACGCACCGGAAAACTCTCTATTACAGGCGTTGGTACTACAGTTCTGACAGCGGTCAGCGACAGTGACCCTACTATAACTTGTTCTCTCACTATAAACACTTCTGTGGAAACACCTATCAAGAATATTACAGTTGAAAATCTTGATGAAAACGGTGAACTCCACATTGGCTATCAAGAAATGATTTCCGTAAACTATACGGTAGAACCGGAAGACGCATCGTTGCAAACTCTTGATATTGAAATTGAAGACCCGACACTGTTCACTATCTATGCAGCGAAAGCATTTAATCCTACTCGAAACTTCTATGAACTTACCACCTTCAATGTGGGTGAAACATACGTTACATATAAATCTAAAGACGGTAGCGGGAAAACTGCAAGATTCAAAGTTGTAGTGGAAGACCGTGAACGCAATGCGGAAATAGACTACACTAAGGGACAATTCTGGCTCAACGAGGAATGGTTTGGTCATAATAATGGCTCTATTAATTTTGTTGATGATGAGTACAATATCACATATAAGGCATACGAGCGCGAAAATCCATGGCAGAGCTTTGGTGCTACTTCACAGTATGCTGCAGTTTATGGAAATCGCCTTGTGGTAATGTCTAAGCAGGCAAAAGACGGTGGTGACCTGCGTGATGGTGGTGGCAGACTTGTGATAGCAGATGCCAAAACGCTGAAACGTCTTGCTTCATTTGATGAAATTGGTGCGGATGGTCGCTCTTGTGTTGGTGTCAATCCTAATAAGTACTACATCGGAAGTGCAACAGGTGTGCGTGTGCTTACGGTTGAGGGTGATGAGTTTGTTCTCTCAGAAACAAACATTGAAGGTATTGCTGGCAAGAACGCATATAGCGGTCAGATTGGTGATATGGTATGTGCAGGAAAATATGTGTTCATTTGTCAACAATCTACCGGTCTGCATATAGTAGATGGTGAAACCGATGAGTTAGTAACAACCATTTCAGATACAAAGTCAGCAGGAGTCACTCAGACAGCAGATGGTAGAGTGTGGTTTGCTGCAGGTAATAATATTTATTGTATTGATGCTGAAACACTAGAAGTGAGTGAACCTATAGTTGCTCCAGTAAGTGTTGATGCAGGATGGGGGTCATGGCGCTCAGCAAACTTTGTAGGCTCAAAGAAAGAAAATGTAATCTTCTTTAATGGAGCATCATGGGGTTCTTTCAGTAATGTGTATAAGTGGAATGTTGATGATGAGATGCCTACAGAACCATTTTTTACAATAGAAGGACTGGAAGGAAAATTAGAAGGAGCATCAACAAGTGGTTATGGCTCAATCGGTTATGATGTGGCGACAAATCAGATACTTGTGTCATGTACAAGTGGATCGTCTTCAAATTATCGAAATGTATGGTATTATTTCATTGACGGAACTACAGGCGAATTAAATTATACTACAAAACTCCGTCCTGGATATTTCTTCCCAGCTATGCCGGTTATGGTAGATAGATTTGAACCGGAGTTTACTGGATTTGATTGTGTCTATGTGAAACCAAGTGAAACGAATACTTACGACCTCAGTGATTTTGTAAATGATAAGGATGATGTTAACTACAATATCAAATATTCAGTGGATGCTAAAAATGCGTCTGCTATTGCGGATGTGAGGATTGATGGCAAGAATCTCATAGTGACATCTAAAGATATTGAAAGTAGTGCAAATATTACTATCTATGCGGAATCACGAGGTGTGGTGGTAGAGCATACAGTCAATGTAGTGATAGATAAAGCTAATGCAATAGATGGTGTAACGTCTGTCGCAAAAATCTACGTTGAAGGTAACATACTTAAGGCAGAAGGACTTTTTGGAGATATTGTCTATGTATATGACATGACAGGGCGCAATGTTGATACAGTGGCAATCACTTCGGAAAGATTCTCTACTTGCTTAAATCTTCCAAAAGGTGTTTATCTTGTTAAGACATCAAACATAATTAAAAAAATAATTCTCTAATCATTGTAAAAACAGAAAATCGTCAGGAGAATGCTTAGTCATGCTCCCGACGATTTCTTTTATTATGAAATATTCTTTAATACTGTTTGTTATAGTTTTGACGGTGTTAGGTTTTACGTCATGTTGTGAAGATATACAGATGGTAAATCTCGGAATTGAGAGCGAATACTATCTATCTCGTATGACAAAACTTGAACTTAAGTCTTCTTTTACAGGATGTGAATATCGCTGGACTTTACATTGCAAAAATGAAATAGATTCGTTGATGTCTACGTCTGATAGGCTGTTATTTATAGCTGCGGAGGAGGGAACTTATGACATTTCATTTGACATTATAGATGATTTCACTCCATATCATCATGATTTCAGGGTGACGGTAATGCATGAGGAAGTGGAATATAGTCCTTACATTTCAGAAGTGATAGAGTATAATCCTGCTCCGGGGCAATTTATAAATGAAATGCCGCAATATGAGGATGGTGACACTAATGCCGACATGGTGAGGAAAGCTCAAGAATGTATCGGTGGACAGAATAATGTGATGATTTCACTTGGTGCATATGGTGGTTATGTTACGTTCAGATTTGACCATACTGTGATGAATTTGCCGGGATATGATTTTTTAATTACCGGGAATGCCTTTTATGAACTGAATAATCCGGAAAAGAAAGGAGGCTCAGCAGAGCCAGGGATTGTCTTTGTTTCGTATGACGAAAATTGCAATGGTATTGCCGATGATAAATGGTATGAACTTGCCGGTAGTGAATATTATAAGCCGGAGACGCTACATGGCTATTCCATTACATATTACCGTCCGGACATTGACAAAAAACCGTCACCTGATGGATTCCTTACAGACGCTACCTATATCCCATGGATAGATAGTTTGGGTAAAACAGGATATGTGGCAAAAAATAGTTTTCACACGCAGGATTATTATCCTAAATGGTATTCGGGCGAAAGTGTGTCTTTTTGTGGCACCTGTCTCGCTCAAAATGCAGAAGACACAAGTGGCATAGGACGCTACTATGTACTGTATTCATATGACTGGGGATATGTAGACAACCATCCTAATGAATACGAAGAGTTAAATTCGTTTGACATTTCATGGGCTGTAGATGAAGACGGAAATTATGTAAATCTTCCAGCTATTGATTATGTAAGGGTTATGACAGGAATTAATCAGTATTGTGGGTGGATTGGTGAAACCTCTACGGAGATTTCCGGGGCAAGAGACCTGCATATTCCAGAAACAAAATTACCTGACTAAATAGATTAAAAAAATGAGAAAATATTTTACACTTCTTTTTATTACTTCATTGTATATTTCTGCCGGAAACTTGGATTTCAGCAGAGGCGTGTTTATTGTTAATGAGGATTGGTATGGTCACCAAAATTCTACAATAAACTATTTAGATTATCAAAATGATGAAGGTGAGCAATGGTTGTACCGAGTTATCCAAACTGTTAATCCCGGAGTGGAACTGGGTTGCACCAATCAATATGGTCAAATATATGGTGACAGGTTTTATCTTATAGCCAAGCAAGAAAAAGACCCTGGAGCAAGTATTGAGGGAGGGCGCATTACTGTTGCTGATGCAAAGACTATGAAAGTATTATTTCAATCCCCTCTCATAGATCCGTCAGGAGCTTCGTGTGATGGTAGAGGCTATCTCGGAATTAATGAGCATAAAGGCTATATATCTTCAAGTAATGGTGTATGGGTGTTTGATACGGACAAATATCAGGTAATCGGACAGGTGAAAGGCAGCGGAAACAGTAGCGGTTCATTGTACTTAGGGCAATGTGGCTCAATGGTTAGAGTGAATAATCGCGTTTTCGTTGCTCACCAGTCTGCCGGTGTATTGGTAATAGACCCGGATAATGATGAGGTGACTGAAATATTATCCATGAGTATAATAAACGACGATGCAGGGGTCGGCTCGGTAGTCCTTGGAGGTGATGGATATGTGTATGTAAGTGTGTCTGCAGATGTAAATGGCACAGGTGCTACACTGCCGTATCTACTAAAAGTTAATCCGGCAAATCTTTCAGTGAGAGTGATTGATGTGCCAGATGGTTATTATCCTCCTGCAAATTCTTGGTATGCGTGGACACCTGACGGATTTTGTTCATCAACAGTAGAAAATGCGCTGTACTGGAATGGAGGGTATAATTCTTGGTTTTCTGGCTCTATGATTTTCAAATACAATCTAGACAATGGTGAGTTCAGTAAAATCATAGATTTAGATGATGAAGCGGAAGAACAGGGAGTTGATGATAATTCTAAATGGCAAATATATGGTTGTTCAATGCGTCCGCATCCTGTTACAGGTGAAATGTTTGTTTCTCTGTTTCATAATTTTCAGACACCTACATATATACTTCGTCGATATGATAAAGACGGCAAAATACTTGCAGAATATGACATGATTACTAATTACTGGTTCCCGTCAGTACCTGTCTTTCCTGATAATGAATATCCAGAGGTTTCAGACTTGGGTGTACAGAGAGTTAGCGGAAGTTCGGAGTCGGAAATATTATTACATGGTTGGGCTACAGATAAGGACAATCTTGACTCGGCAATCATAAAAAGCGTCATCGGCGTTTCTTCTGACGATTTTACGGCGGAAATAGTAAATGGAAATCTTGTAGTTGCTCCCATTGAATCTGTAGTAGGAGACCGAGAAGTTTATTTGAGTGTAAATTCAAATGGTCATGTGGTAGACGCAACTATTAAGTTGGCATTTGAAGATGCTTCATCGGAAAGTATGGAAATGAGTCGGAACAAGCATATTTCTGTGGGGCATGGAGTAATTAATGTAATAGGGCACGCAAGTGAAGAGTGTAGGATATATAGTCTTTGTGGAGATGTTGTATATAAAGTATTAATATACTCAAATGAAGAAATTGTTGCACCCCAACTATTGCCTGGAGCATATATTGTTGTCGTAGGAAATGACAGGGCTAAAGTGATTGTCAATTAGTTATTAGCTATTACCTATAAAATATCAAGCGGCAGAGATTTAATGAGAAACTCTGCCGCTTTGTTTTGTGTCAGTTGTAATATTGTCAGACTTGTGACGGAGAGAATGCTTCAAAACTGTTGTCGCTGTAAAAGACTACAATGTT
>CALYOL010000002.1 GCA_945231345.1 uncultured Porphyromonadaceae bacterium | reverse complement strand
ACGACATGTAGAGAGGTCTCGTGGGCTCGGAGATGTGTATAAGAGACAGTCTCTATTCTCTATTCTCTAAAAAAGTTCTCTATCCTCTTCACTCACGTCTGTCACCTCCACCGTGCTGCATGAACTGATGCGCTTGCGCTTCACCTGTATCTGAACCGGTATCTCATTCCGCAGCTTCTCTACGTGGCTGATGATTCCCACATGGCGGCCTGACATACTATGAAGCTGCCTTAGCGTCGTTATCGCTCCGTCAAGAACCTCCTCACTCAGTGTCCCAAAGCCCTCGTCGATAAACATAGTGTCAAAACAGATATTCCTTCCTACTCCACTCAGTGCCAGCGCAAGAGACAGTGATACAAGGAAACTCTCTCCTCCGGATATCGTATTCACTGGGCGTTTTTCACCTCCTGAATGTCCGTCTATTACATACATTGTAAACGAACCCGGCAAAACATACAATCTATATTGGTCTGAAAGCCTGCTCAAATATTGATTCGCCGACTCTACAAGGCTCGACAGTATAAAACTCTGAGCTATCGTGCGGAATTTTTTCCCGTCTGCAGACCCTATCAGAGTATCTATCTTGCTCCAGGATTCAAGGACTTTCTGCTTCTCCTCAAGTTCGGCAAGAAGACCGCTCACTTTCAGGCGGTTCTCGCTGTCCGCTGATATCGTTTTTCTCAGTTCTCCCACCTTCATGGCTATCTCCTCTGCCTGGACTTTCTTTTTGCCCTCTGCCTCTAAGATGCTTTCGTATGTCTCGCCTTCTTTTATTTCAGGACGGCTCTTTAAGACTTCTGACAATAATTCTGTCGCTGACCTAAGTGCTCCTGATTTTTCAGCCAGCAGCTTGACATTATGCTCTATCTTTGCCTTTTTCTCTGATATCTCGCTCGCGCTTATTGCATTCAGTCGGCCCAGCAACTCCTCCGTATATTCCTCGTTTTCCGATACATACGCCTCTATCTCTGCTTTAGCTGTTTTTAATGCCGCTTCTGCTCGCTGCTTTTTCGCTATCGATGCCGATGACGCAGACAGCACCTCATTCGCTATTGCACTCATATTGGTCACTGACTCGCTCTCTGATGCCTCAATGTTTTTCCATTGTGGCACTGACTCGTATATGTGATTTACAGTCTCTTTCAGCGTGTCTATCGCAGACTGTTCTTTACTTATCTCGCCTTTCAGCTTCTCTATCTTTTCTTCGAGATTTCGGTAATTTTCCGCCTTGCGCTTAAGCTCTGCTCCGAAGCCTATCATATCGCTCTGCCACCCTGTAAATGCCTCGCAGCCTGACACCATTGCTGTAACTTCCGCAATTATCGCCTCGCGCTCCGCATTCCTTCGCGCTATCTGCTCATTATATCCGTTTACAGCTGTCTCACTGTTACTTACAGCCTTTTCTGCCGCATTTTTAGCTGACACTGCCTGTTCTTGCTTGGTTTTAAGGCCTACAAGTTCTTTTGACAGTTTCATTGAATGGTTCCGATATTTTTCAATCTCCTTGCGTGATTCTTCAAGTTTCTTTCTCTCCTCTGTGAGCTTTGAATAGTAAGACGACACACTGGTTTTAACGGACTCGTCATATTTCTCCACTCCTAAGTGCTTTCTCACGCTGTCCTCTATCTTTTCCACAGTTTCTTGTAGGTTTTTCTCGCCTTCCGCTATTTCTTTCGCCAGGCGGTCACAGTCTTTTTCTATCACTCCCACTTCTGCCTCAAGCTTCGCTTTGCGGCTCTCCATTTCCTTCAGCTCTGCCTCTTTTTCCTTATACAGGGAGCTATTCGTTTCAAAGAGTTTGTCTATCTCCTCCTCGTTTATCTCCTCCTCTACCACTCGGCGGCATACCGGGCAGGTGTCTCCTACTTTTAATTTTCTGCGGATATTTTTTGCCCAGCTGTCAACACTGTCGTTTAGTCCGTCAAGTGCTGCCTTTAGGGTCTCAAGTGTGAATTTTTGAGCATATATCTCAATGCCAAGTTTTTGTATTTCTCCCTTTTTAGCTATCGCAGACTCTCTCTGTTCTGATTCCCGGCTCCGCTTTTCTTCAAGCTCGCCCTTTTGCTTGCTCTCAGACTCTATAAGCTCTAAGATTTCCTTAAGCACTTTTTCGCGCGCCTCGCTTTTTTCGCACAGCTCATAGACTTTGTCCATGTCTATCTCTTCAAGGATTGCGTTGATTTTGTCTATCTCCGCCTTCTTTGCCTCATATTCTGCCGTCGCTTCTGTCACGCTCTGGCTGCATTCTGCCACTTTCCGCCGGAGAACTGTTTCCTGGCGCTTTTGTTCTTTTTCTATATCAGCCTTTATGTCTTTTACTGCCTTCTCTGCACTGAATATCGACCCTATTTTCTCTGATATGGCTTGAGTATTTGCATATATCTCTGCCTTATCTTTTTCTGCTTCTTTTTCTGAGTTGAGGCGCTCAACCATTTCCTTGTCTTGAGCCTTTTTTGACTCTATGTAGTTCATGCCGGACAGCAGACGCTGAAATTTACCCTCTAATTGCCCCATTGTGGATGTCTCGTCGGATATCACCGTTTCTGCCTCCTTTATCTTGCCGAAGTTTGCTCTCACCTGGGCTGTCTTGTCCCACTGCTCGCAAACCACCTTCGCGGTCGTTATCTCCTCGCTCTCCATGCTCGCATTCGCCTCGTCATACTCCGCCTGTGCTCGCTGCTTGGCTGCCGTCGCTTCGCGCTCGCGCTCTATCCACTGTCGCTTTTGCTGAAGCTCGCCTCTCTCCTCCTCGGCTTGTCTTAGTGATATCTCCAGTTCAGACAGATTTCCTCTTTTCTCTGAAAGTTCCTCGTCTGTAAGGATTGTTAATGCTCCTTTCTGGCTCTCAAGCAGTCTTACGTCGTCTTCTTTCTGCTTTTTTATTTCATACACTTTCTTCCCGATTGCTGCATAGTCGGTCGTTGATGTCAGCTTCTCAAGGATTTCTGCCTTTTTATCATCTTCGCTGTTCAGGAAAACTGTGAATTCTCCCTGGGCAAGCATTGTCGTGCGGCAAAATTGCTCGAAATCAAGGCCTGTAACACGCTTAACATCTTTATTTATATCATTTTTATAAACCTCTCCCGTCTCGGTGCATCTCATGTACCTCTTAACGCCCTGTATCTTTCCTTCCGGCTTTTTATTCGCCCTATGGGCCTCCCACATAAGCTCATACTCGCGGTCATCAAGACCTGTTATCAATAGCCTTACGCTTCCCTCTCCACAGCCTCTTCGCAGATGCTGGCGACCGTCCTTTAAAGATATATCATTAAGTAACGAGTCAGACCCTTTTGCGTTTCTTCCGCGTGGCGTCGTATTAAACATTGCAAGGCAGATACTGTCAAGTATCGTCGTCTTGCCTGCACCTGTATCACCACATATCAGGAACACGCCGCTTTCGCTTAGCGGCGATGCTTCAAAGTCTATTACTGCGCTCTCTATTGAGGCGATGTTCTTAATCTCAAGTTTCTTGAATTTCATAAGTCTTTAGAATTTTTATTTGTTATTGTTTCGTTTTTCTTCATTCACTTCGGCTATCACGCTTTCTACCATTGTACGCATTTCACCGCTCACGTCCATTCCCTGTGACTCTATATATTTCGTGAATATTTCTATGGGGGCACAGCTCATGAATTCGTCTACACTCATCGTCTTTATTTCAGATGCCTCTGCCTCTTTGCGCTTTGTGTTAAACAGGCAGAAACTGCACCCTTTCTCTTCGCATAGTATTGACGCACTGTAGTTTGCATTATACGGTAGGCTATCCTCTACCTTCACTTGCAGACGTACATACGACGGTCTTACCGGCTCGAATTTCTTCAGAATTTCCATCACCTCTTCGTATGTCCCATAGCCGTCTACCGGCAGCGTCACAAGGGGCTTGATATTCTCTATTTCTACCTCCCTCACCTCTGGTCGCTCACCATGTCCGGAGATTTCCACTATGCTGACTGTGTGATTATAGCTCTCGTCAAAACTAACCGCTATCGGGCTCCCGGAATACCTCACATTGTGCTTTCCGGTATGGATAAACTGGGGCTTATGGATATGGCCAAGTGCAAGATAGTCATAACCCTCGCCAAAGGTCTCAATCCCTACTGAGTCTATGTTTCCTATCGTCTTCTCGTTAACCCTTTCATGACCCGTGAAATCCACTCCGTTTACGGTCGTATGAGCCGTCATTATCACCGGCAAATTGTCCTTATTCACCTCTTTCACGCGTGCAGTCAGGTCCTTGAAAAAGTTCTCAGGAATAAATTTCTCGTATGCATACGGGACCGCTATCACATACCCTTTCCCCGGGATTTCTATGATATGCTTGTCTATTGCGTCCTTGTAGATATTACCTATCACATGACCGCCCACAAACTGCCACAGCTCCTTGTTCACCTCATGCTTTGAGCCGCTGTCATGGTTCCCTGCTGTCATTACCATTACCATTCCGGGACACGCCTCGTGTATCGCAAGCATGCCCTCGATAAACATTTTCTGCACCGACGTAGATGGTTGGGGCGTATCAAATACATCTCCGCACAGCAAGAATACGTCCGGCTGCTCTTTCTTCACGATTTCTGTTAGCTGATTTAACATTGACGATTGTTCTTCGCCTCTGTCATAGTTGTAAAGCAAATGCCCTAAATGCCAATCACTTGTATGTATTAATTTCATAGTTGATTAATTGTTTATAAAAGTTTATACCCTGTTTTCTTATGCAAAGATAGTAAATTTTTTCGACAATTCCAAATTTTTTGGCAACTTTTTTTCATTTTATTCTAATTTCGTGGAAATTCAAAAACTATTTAGTAACTTTGTCCCAAATTAGCTCAAAACATGAATTTTATTCCTTTTTCACTAAATATTTCCGGCAAACTGATTGAATATCAGTCTCCCGCAGTGATGGGTATCGTCAACGTAACTCCTGACTCGTTTTTTGGCGGCTCGCGTACTTTCGATGCCGACGCCATCTCTATTAGGGTCCAAAAACTTATCGATGATGGCGCTGACATGATTGACATCGGCGCTTACTCCTCGCGACCGGGTGCCGACGACGTCTCTCCGGCTGAGGAGCTCCGGCGTATTGAGCTCGGAATGAAGCAGATTAGACTAATTGCTCCGGAAATCCCCGTCTCTATCGACACTTTCCGCGCCGACGTCGCTCGTGAGGCTGTCAAAAATCTTTCTGTAAACATCATAAACGACATTTCCGGTGGCGACCTCGACAAAAACATGTTTAATACCGTCGCTGAGCTAAAAGTCCCTTACATCCTCATGCACATGCGAGGAACACCTGCTACCATGCAGTCGCTCACAGACTATGGACAAATCGGCGTTACAGCTGCCGTTATTCAAGACCTCGCTAAAAAAATCAACTCGCTCGCACTCCTCGGAGTGAACGACATCATCGTCGACCCGGGTTTCGGATTCAGCAAGACTCTTGACCAAAACTACGAATTACTCGCAAGTCTCGAGGCTTTCCATTGCCTGGAATGCCCTATCCTTGTCGGTGTCTCTCGAAAGTCTATGATTACCAAATACTTAGGCATCTCATCCGACGACGCTTTGAACGGCACTACTGTCATTAACACTCTCGCTCTTGAGCGTGGTGCCGCTATCCTTAGGGTGCACGATGTAAAACCGGCTGCTGAAGCCGTAAAGCTGTATTGTAAAACGATTAATTCTATCTGAAATGGACGTTATTGGCATTAAGGACATTATCGACATTCTGCTCGTCGCTACACTGCTTTACTATCTCTACAGGATTATGAAAGAATCCGGCACCTTAAACATTTTCGTCGGTGTCCTCTCTTTCATCGTCGTTTGGGTCCTAACTTCTGAAATCCTTGAAATGAGGCTTATTGGCAGCATTTTAGACAAGTTCATGAGCATCGGGCTTCTTATCCTCGTTATCCTTTTCCAAGAGCAGATTAAGCGTTTCCTCGTCGCTATCGGCTCCCACCGCAGATGGAATTTCCTCAAAAAACTTTTCAAGCACAAGCGTCCTAACGACGAGGAAGAAACTAAAAAATGGGTCATGCCTGTCGTTTATGCCTGCATGAACCTCGCGCGTAGCAAAACCGGCGCACTCATCGTCATTCAGCAGGAAGTAAGCCTCGAAAATTTTGAAAATACAGGCGACATCATCGATGCCAAAATTAATTCCCGACTTATCGAAAACATTTTCTTCAAAAATTCACCCCTCCACGACGGCGCTCTCATCATTGCCGACGACCGGATAAAGTCTGCTGGATGCATCCTCCCTGTCAGCCACGATACTAACATCCCGCGCTCCCTCGGTCTACGTCACCGCTCCGCCCTCGGCATCGCGCAGGAGACTGATGCCGTCGCTATCATCGTTTCTGAAGAAACCGGCAACGTTTCTATCGCTCACAAAGGAAAACTTTTCACCAAACTTTCTTCCACCGAGCTCGAGCATCGCCTCTCTCTCGTTTAGAGAACATTTCACGCATATAATAGTTTGACGTTATATTATCATGTTTAACGTCAAATTTTCATTACTATGCATCAATACAGCAACTATCTTTCCATCATAAAGGACTTGAAGGATACAATTTCCGCTCTTTCTGACAAAATAGACCGGCTCGCCGACAAACAGGCTGATTTAGAGGAACTTATCAGGAATATCATATCCCCAGGCTCTTCTCCCGAAATAAAAAGCGCCACTCCAAACTGCCTTCCACAATCTTCTTTTTTCTCTTTCGCCGACTCCATCATCAGAGAGATGAAAGACAGAATGAAAATCCGGACTTCTGAAACGTATATCGCAACTATGCGCAGTTTCCGCCGATTCAGAAACAACGCCGACATTCCAATCTCTGATATCGACTCTTCAATTATCCAAAATTACGAAAAACACCTCCGTGAAACCGGTATTTGCGACAACTCTGTCTCTTTTTACCTCCGCATACTCCGCGCTATCTACAACCGCGCCGTTGATAGCGGACTCGTCTCACAGACTTTCCCTTTCAAGCACGCTTACACTGGAGTGGACAAAACACAAAAACGCGCAATTTCTCTCGCCGACATCTCTCGAATTAAGAATTTAAACCTTAAAAAAGGCTCCCCTCTCGACTTTGCCCGAGACATGTTCATGTTCAGTTTCTACACGCGCGGAATGTCTTTCGTCGATATGGCTTACCTCAAGAAAAACGACCTACATTGCGGATTTCTATACTATCGCAGAAAAAAAACCGGACAATGGCTCGCCATACGGTGGGAAAAAGATATGCAGCGTATCGCCAACAAATATTACGACGTACTCTCTTACCACCTCCTCCCGATTATCCGACATAAAGACTCCGACGAAAGACGACAATACATCTACGCAGAACACAACGTCAATCGCAACTTACGGATTATTGGTGAAATGCTCGCCCTTCCAATCCCACTAACAATGTACGTCGCGCGTCACTCTTGGGCAAGCATCGCTAAAAGCCAAAGCATTCCATTATCCGTCATCAGCGAAGCTCTCGGACACAACTCCGAATCTACCACACAAATCTACCTCTCCTCGCTCGACTCCTCCGCACTCGACCTCGCTAACCGAAAAATAATTCTCGCTCTCAGGTAACACAAATACCATTCCTTTTACAAAATTATTAAAAATTATTTGCACCACTGAAATATAAACCGTAACTTTGTATTGTCGCATGGAATATACTGACTTTTGCGGCATTTTTATGTGAATATTAACCGTTAAACTAAAAATACTTTTTAATATTTTTTCGCTATGCTGAAGCGTTTTTTCATTTCTACTCTCGCCACCATCACAGGATTGTGGATTAGTTTCGGACTTTTTTTCTTCCTGGGCATGATGCTCATTGGGCTTGCCGCATCTGTTGGCGAGACTGAAACCGTTGACGTTAAAAACAATTCAATACTCCATGTAAGACTTTACGGCTCTGTCGTAGAGCGTTACCAGCCTTCTACGTTTATCGACGAAGTTCAGGGTAATAACGGCCCCACTTTCGCCCTCGACGAGGCTATCGCTGCAATCAAATATGCCGCAGACGACAACAAATTTGAGGGTATCTACCTCGAATGTGACGGACTTTCCGCCGCTCCGGCTTCGCTCGCTGAAATCAAGCAGGCACTGGATTATTTCAAGGCTTCCGGAAAGTGGATTGTCGCTTATTCAGACAATTACTCCCAGGGTGACTATTTCCTCGCCGCTTGCGCAGACAAAGTCATGGTAAACCCTATCGGCGGAATTGACATTCATGGTCTTTCTGCTACTACTCTATATTTCAAGGATTTACTTGACAAACTTGGCGTTGAAGCACAGATTTTCAAGGTTGGAACTTACAAGAGCGCTGTTGAGCCTTTCATGATTTCTTCCATGAGCGACGCTAACCGTGAGCAGCAAGTGGCTTATCTCGGCTCTATTTGGGACTATACTATTTCTGCAATCGCCGCAGACCGAAATATCGCTAAGGATTATGTAAACCAAAACGCCGACTCGCTCCTCGCATTTGAATCTGCAGATGAAGCTGTAAACCGCAGATTTGCAGACTTTTGCGCTTACAAGCACCAGGCTAAGGAAGAACTTATGAACCGAGTAGGCGTTGATGACGAAGACGAGCTTCAGCTAATCACCCCTCGCCAGCTCTGCGCTTCTGTCGATATGCCTCACTCCAAAGACAACAATAACAAAATCGCAGTCCTTTACGCTTACGGCGACATCGTAGACTCCGGCTCTGAAGGCATCGTAGGCCCTAAGGTTGTAAAACAAATTGAAGAAATCACTGAAGACGACAATATTGGCGGACTCGTTTTCCGCGTTAACTCCGGCGGTGGCTCCGCTTTCGCTTCTGAGCAGATTTGGGAAGCTCTCGAAAGATTTAAGGCTACAGGAAGACCTCTCTATGTTTCTATGGGTGACTATGCTGCTTCCGGCGGTTACTACATCTCTTGCGGCGCTGACTCTATCTTCGCTATGCCTACAACTCTCACCGGCAGCATCGGTATCTTCGGCATAATCCCTTGCGTCGAAAAGACTATGAAAGAAAAGCTCGGCGTCAATCCTCAGTCTGTCGCTACTAACGAAAACGCCGGTTTCTCCCTCATGCAGAGTTTGACTCCGCAGCAGCGTAAGCAATTCCAGAAAAACGTTGAACGTGGATACGAGACTTTCACCGGAAGATGCGCTGACGGTAGAGGTATGACGAAAGACGACATTAAGGCTATCGCTGAAGGTCGTGTTTGGGTTGGTAGCACCGCACTCGAGCTCGGACTCATCGACGGCTTCGCTTCTCTCGACGACGTCATCGCTAAAATGGCTGATACACTCCTCTATAGCGACTATCAGGTTGTTGCTTATCCTAAGCTCAAGACCGACTTCTGGGAAACTTGGGAAGAGATGAAAGAAGACCAAGTCAACGCAGCTCTTAAAGAACAGCTCGGAGATAACTATATGATTTACAAGCAAATACGCGAACTGCAAAACATGAATCCTATGCAGTGCCGTATGGATAAAGTTATCATTAAGTAACTCACATTCACCATTTTAAGCACTCTTTTAAGCTTTTTATCAACCCTCAATACACTTTTTTCCTCTCCCCTTAATGGCAAGAAACAAAATAGCAGAAGCTCTCTTATTATACCCCGCATCATTCCTTTACGGAATTGGTGTAGGCATTCGCAATATGCTATTTTCCATGGGATGGCTGAAATCTCAAAAGTTTGACATCCCCGTCATTTGCGTTGGAAACATTGCAGTAGGTGGCACTGGCAAAACTCCTCATACAGAGCACATTATAGACATCCTAAAGTCTAAATACTCCGTTGGTGTGCTTAGCCGCGGATATGGAAGAAAGACTAAGGGCTTCATACACATCGACAAAAACGCAACCCCTGAGACCGTTGGCGACGAGCCTTTCCAGATGTATCGCAAATTTGGAGACCACGTCTTGTTTGCTGTATGCGAAAAGCGTACCGAGGGAATACGCAGAATGAGGGAAATAAACCCCGAGCTACAAGTCATCGTCCTCGACGACGCTTTCCAGCACCAATACGTAAAGCCTTCGCTCTCAATCGTCCTCACCGAGTTTAACCGCCCCGTCTTTTACGACCGACTTATGCCAGTGGGTAGGCTGCGCGAGCCTATGTCTGCGCTAAACCGCTGCGACGCCGTTATTGTCACTAAATGCCCCACGAAACTCAAGCCTATCGAATACCGAATTTTCGCTGATAAACTAAACTTGTTCCCTTATCAGCAACTATTTTTCTCTCACTTCGTCTATGGCTCGCCTAAGCCGCTTTTCCCCTCCGCTGCAAACTCAAATTTCACAGTTGAGGACCTGACTGCCGACGACACGGTTTTATCACTGACAGGTGTGGCAAATCCGCGCCCGTTCCTAAGCTATCTGCGCAAGCAAAAGGCGCTTGTAAAGGCTAAAACTTACGGCGACCATCACGATTTCTCCGCTGAAGACTTCAATACTATCCTCCGTATTTACAAAAATCTCCCCGGGAAACGCCGCTTCATCCTCACTACGGAAAAAGACGCCGTAAAAATCATGAACAGCGAAAATTTCCCCGCTGCCCTAAAGCCTTACATCTTCTTTGTCCCTATCAGCATCAGCATTGAAAACAACGAAAGTGGCTCTTTCGCAGATTTCATCGTCTCTCACATGACAAAAAAAATATAATCACTATGTTTGCGGTTATGAAGAAATTTTCATAACTTTGTATGCTAAATAAACTTTGTTGAAAATAATAATTTAACGCTTAAAACTAATAATCAATGTTAGAACAAATTAACCAAACCGCTGATTTTCTCCGCTCTCGCGTTATCGGCGATATGCCTAAGTTAGCAATCATTCTCGGTACTGGTCTTGGACCTATCGCAGACCTTATCGAAGAAAAACAGGTCATCCCATATTCTGAAATCCCTAATTTCCCTATCTCTACCGTTGAAGGCCACGCAGGTTGCCTTATTTTCGGAGTTATGGGTGGAAAGCGCGTTATGGCTATGCAAGGTCGTTTCCACTACTACGAAGGTTACGACATGAAGCAAGTCACTTTCCCGGTTCGAGTTATGCGCGCACTCGGAGTTGAGACTCTCTTCGTTTCTAACGCCGCTGGTGGTATGAACAAAGGCTTCAAGGTTGGCGACGTTATGGTTATCACAGACCATATCAACCTTTTCCCTGAAAACCCTCTCCGCGGCAAAAATTACAAAGAGCTTGGCGAGCGTTTCCCTGCCATGACAGAGGCTTATTGCCACGATTATGTCGCTCTCGCCGACAAAATCGCTGAAGAAAAAGGCATCCGCCTTGTGCACGGCGTATATGTTGGTACTACCGGCCCTACTTTCGAGACTCCTGCTGAATATGAATACTTCCGCGTTATCGGTGGCGACGCAGTTGGTATGTCTACTGTGCCTGAAGTCATTGTTGCTAACCACGCAGGCATGAAAGTATTCGGTATTTCTGTTATCACTGACCTCGGTGGCAAGGACATCACTTACGTCCCTACTCACGAAGAAGTACAGCAAGCTGCCATCACCGCGCAGCCTGTCACTGTTGCCATCATGAGCGAAATGGTTGCAAGAGTATAATTTTATCACCATACATTAGCCACGATGTGCCTTTTTATGGCACGTCGTGGTTTCTATTATTCTGAAAGACGTGATTTACACGCCATTATTTTTTAACTCATTTTCATTGACATGGAAGAAAAACTGACAGAAATTTCCACCCTCGGCGAATTTGGACTCATCGACCACGTGACTAAGGGTATTGAACTGAAAAACGACAGCACTATCCGAGGTATCGGAGATGACTGTGCCCAATTACATTATCCTGATACTGAAATACTTGTCACCACCGACTTGCTTCTCGAAAACGTTCACTTCGACCTTACTTACGTTCCACTTAAACATCTCGGATACAAAGCTGTAGTGGTAAACCTGTCAGACATTTACGCCATGAACGGAACCCCACGACAAATCACCGTATCTCTCGGAATTTCCAAGCGTTTCGCCGTTGAACACATCGAGCAGCTTTACGACGGTATCCGTCTCGCCTGTGATGTTTATGGAGTTGACCTCGTTGGAGGTGACACTACTTCCTCCCGCCAGGGTCTCGTCATTTCCATCACCGCTATCGGTGATGCACCTAAAAATGAAGTAGTATCTCGTTACGGCGCTCACGCAAACGACCTCGTATGCGTTTCCGGAGACCTCGGCGCTGCATATATGGGGCTACAGTTACTGGAACGGGAGAAAGTCGCATCTGCCGGTAATAAAGACTTCACTCCCGATTTTTCTGGAAAAGAATACATTATCGAACGACAACTCAAGCCGGAAGCTCGAAAAGACATCATTCAGAGCCTCAGAAACGCCGGTATTGTGCCAACTTCTATGATTGACATCTCTGACGGACTTTCTTCTGAGCTCCTTCACATCTGCCACAAAAGCCATGTTGGTTGCAGAATTTACGAAGACCGTATCCCTATTGACTATCAGACTGCTGTTATGGCGGAAGAACTAAACATGAACCTCGTTACTGCCGCGCTGAACGGAGGAGAAGACTACGAACTTCTCTTCACCGTCCCACTGCACCAACACGAGCAAGTTGAGGCTATTCCGGGAATTAAAATCATCGGACACATCACCGACGAATCGCTCGGATACGCGATGATTACAAGAGACGGACAGGAAATCCCTCTCCGCGCTCAGGGTTTCAACCACATGCAATAATACAAAATTCTTTCACACATAGAAAACAAACCGCCCGAGCTTTCGCCCGGGCGGTTATTTTATCACTTAAGATTGAATTACCTATGCGCCGGACGCAAAAGGTCATTCACAGTCTTAACCGGATTGAACGTTTCCGCCGGAACCTCTACAAACACTGTGTTCCAGTCGCTCATTGCGCCATTCCACAGACCCGGCAATTCAAGTGCCTTAAGGTCTTTGCCATGAAGAGATTTTGATGAGATGAAGCCGGTGTCAGGGTCTACATATTTGAGCAAATCAAACTTCTTTCCCTCTACATCGTCGATATAGCATACCAGGTCTACAGGATTGAAGTGAGAGGATGTAGCTACCATTTCCTTATAAGCCTCATTTGCAGGGTCTATCTGAGTAGATTCCAAAATTTGTGGTGAAGAAGACCCATCACGGTTATATGCGATATAAGGACCGCCACCCGGCTCACCCTCATTACGCACCATACCGCACACACGGATAGGACGATTTAGCTTCGCCTTGATGTAAAGTGCAAGCTCTGAGTCTTCCATATGCTTCATTTTCTCATCGCGCACACAAAGTTCATCGTGTAGGAACGCAATCATGCGGCGAAGGTCTTCTATATCATACTTTCCGGTATTGAGCATATCAAGGTATAGCGCAATACGGTCGTGAATTTCTATAAGTCGGCCGGCAAGAACTTTCTTGTAGCGTAGGGTTGGAGCACGGTGAGCGTCAGGAACAACATTGTCGATATTCTTGATGAACACCACAGGTGTCTGAATATCGTTAAGGTTCTGAATAAGAGCACCATGACCACCGGGACGGAAAAGTAGCTCACCATTTTCGCGGAACGGTGTGCCATCAAGGTTTACGGCGATAGTGTCTGTTGATGGCTTTTGCTCAGACATTGAGATGTCGTATTTTACACCTAACTTTTTCTCCATCGCAGGCACTACAGCAGCGAGTTTTGCAGCGAAAAGTTCGCGGTGGTTTGTAGATACGGTGAAATGCAGGCGTACTGTGCCATCCGCTGATGTTGCATACTGCGCGCCCTCCACGAGTTGCTCCTCGATAGCTGTACGGGTGGTGTCTCCGTATGAATGGAATGTCAGCAATCCCTTTGGCAAATTGCCATAATTCATGCCCTCCGGCTTTACGATTGCACCTATCACCTTACGGCACTCTCCCTTTGCGATTAGTGTATCTACGCCTTCTCCATATAGTCTTTTGCAGGTTGCTTCAAGCTCCGGGAAAAATGCTATTTCATGTATATCCTTTAACAACTTATCCACGTCGCTCCCCGGCTTCGGAGTGTCCGTATCGCCATCTACAAAGGCAAACAGCGCCTTGAACATACGGGATGCTGCTCCCGACGCCGGAACAAACTTTGTCACCTTGCCATTATCTGACAGATATTGGTGCCAACGTGCTATCGCCTGCTCCTCTTCTTCTGTTGATAGTCCAAATATTGACTTCCCCAGCTTCGCGCTGTCTGATAGACGCAGATATGGGAAACCGGTCACAAAACGCTCAAGTTGGTCTTTTACTTGTTCTTGTGATATGCCTTTTGAGGCTAATTGTTTAAGGTCTTCGTTAGTGAACATATAATAGTAGATTTTTTGGTTATTCCTTTTGCAAAGATATAGATTTTTCCCGATAATAACCATAATTTTTGATATAAATTTATGTAAATTTTTCTCTATCTGAAAAATTAGACTTAACTTTGTAAATATAAAAGAAACTTTTGCATCATGAATATATACAACACTAAACAGATTGCGGCTATACACCGTAAAATGCTGGAGAAAACAGGCAGAAACGACCGTGACCTGCTCATCAGCATTGCCGACCAGGTGGCGTGCGAGATTGCCGAAAGATGGGATAGCAGAAAGCCTCTTATGGTGTTTGCCGGTCCGGGTAAAAAGGGCGCTGCCGCTCTCTCCGTGGCTTATATCCTTGCCGACAGCCGTGGTTTTAAAACGGAAGTGTATATCGTCAACCGTGGTGGTGACCAGCTATGTGAAGACACTGCTTTTTTCCGTGATGAACTCTTAAACAACGTAAAATACGGCGTTAAAGTGACTGAATTTATCAAGGAAATCACTCTCCCTGTCATAAAGCCTAATTATCTCGTTATCGACGGACTTTTCGGACCGGAAGAAAGCAACGCCGTACAGGGTGGGCTGAAAAACCTCATTGACACTATAAACCGAGCATCTAACGACGGTGCCACTACCATCTCTATTGAAAACCCATCCGGACTTCCCGGAGACCTCACGGAAAACATCATAAACAGCAACTGCATTAGTGCTGACTTCACATTTGCAATTCATCGGCAATATCCCACATTTTTCCTCGACGACGTCGCTGAAGTACTTGGCGAAGTTGTAGTCCTCGACGTTGGCTTGCCTGAGCTTACAAAAGAAGACGGACAAGACTGCAACATCCGTTTGATTGACGAAATGGATGTTCACGCACTGCTATTCCGCCGCCCGCTGAATGTCTGCAAAGCAGACTTCGGAAACGGACTCATTATTGCAGGACAATATGGAATGATTGGTGCCGCTATTCTCTCCGCGCGCGGTGCTCTCCGCTCCGGAATTGGGAAACTTACCGTTATGGCGCCACGTTGCGCATTTTCCATCCTCCAGACCGCTGTGCCGGAAGCCCTTTTCAGAGCCGGAAAACACGACTTTTTCATTAACGACTTATAGATAGGCGACAAACCGGGCTCACGCACTCGCTACGACTCCATCGCTATCGGTCCCGGAATTGGCACTCACGAAGACACTGTTAAAGCACTTGAATTATTCCTCACTAAATATCCCGAACAGCCTCTCGTGCTCGATGCTGATGCGCTAAACTGCATCTCCTCATGCCCAAGACTGCTAAACCTCCTCCCTAAACACTGCATAATCACGCCGCACAAGGGGGAATTTGACAGGCTTTTTGGTGCGCACTCTTCAGACCGAGAAAGATTGCTCAAAGCAGTTGATGCTGCACGACAATGCAAGATTATTATCGTGCTGAAAGGACACCACACCGCTATCGTGCTCCCTAACGGCAAAATTTTCATCTGCTCAAACGGCACTCCGGCAATGGCTACTGCCGGTTCTGGCGACGTCTTGACTGGTATGATTATGTCTTTTCTCGCACAAGGCTACAACACTCTCAAGTCCGCCGTCTTGGCAGCATACCTTCATGGAGAGGCGGGAAAACTCGCGGAGGAAATCCATGGCACTTACGGCGTAACTGCCTCAGACATCGCTGATAACATTGGCAAAGCTATAAAGAATTACTTACGTTAAGCAATTTTGAAAATATGAAGCGACTTTTCACCTTTGCTCTCGCTGCTGCATCTCTCTTCGCTGCCGGAGCACAGACCACACAGAAAATCACCGCCACTAAGGCTAATGAATACGGAATTATCTACACCCTGCCTAATACAGTGCTGGATATAACCGTAGAAACGGAAACTACCGTCAAAGAGCCGGGAGAATTTTTCAAGTATGCAAAAAAATATCTCAACGTTGACAATCCAATAGACAAAAAATCGGTGAACACCACCGTCAAGAGCGTCACCGTCAATTCTCGCGGCGTTGCTAACCCGGAGGAGAGATATATCGTCACTTTCAAGCCCGGAGTCTCTCCTTTTGTTGTGATAAACAGCGAAAACTTACCCCTTGCTATCAACTCAGAAAAATTCCTGAAGCAAGCTGAAATAGAACTGCCTACTCCACAAAAAGCAGAGCCTACACCGCTACAGACTTCTGCGGCACAGCAGGTTATATCTGAAGAAATGCTTCAGAGTCAATCTTCCGCAAAGCGCGCAGAACTTGCTGCCGCACAGATTTACCAGCTTAGACAATACCGCTCTGAATTGCTCACAGGGCAAAGCGATGCAATGCCACCCGACGGTAATGCACTGAAAATAGTCCTTGACAACATCAATGCACAGGAAGCGGCTCTCGTGGCTATGTTTGTGGGCACAACACAGACCTATACCGACGTGAAATCAATGACTTACACTCCTGATGAAGAAGTGACAGACAAAATTATCGCTCGCGTTTCCGCCATTGACGGCATCGTTGCAGCCGATGACCTTTCAGGGGCTCCACTAATGTTGACAATGAAAATTACAGAGCGTGGAGAAATGCCTGTCGATGACAAAGGCATCACTGTACCTTTCCCAAAAAACGGATTTGCATACCGCATCCCCGGCAAAATCGAAGTAGCTATCAAATATGATGGTGACGAACTTTTCCGCAGCCAATTCCGCACTGCACAGTTCGGCGTCACTTACGGACTGAACCCCAACTCTTTCACTGACAAGAAAGAGCCTATTTACCTCATCTTTGACCCCGTAACCGGTGCCGCCGCTGAAATTGGTGCTGCACAATAAGATACTATCAAAAAAATATACAATAAAGCGTGGCTTCTTCAAGTCACGCTTTATTGTGAGTGTTAATAAAAAAAATTAGGGCTATCCTCACGGACTACCCTAACGGAAAGAGTGTTGGAATGAAATATATTTAGGGAATTATTGCTTTCCTGAAACTTCCATGTTGCCATCGATTTTCTTGACAAGACCCTGAAGAACCTTGCCTGGACCGAGTTCAACAAATTCTGTAGCACCTGCGGCTACCATATTGCGTACAGACTGTGTCCAGCGTACCGGAGCAGTGAGCTGCGCTATTAGGTTTGCCTTGATTTCTGCAGGGTCTGTATGCGGCTGAGCATCCACATTCTGGAATACAGGGCATACCGGCTCATGGATTTCTGTCGCTGCGATTGCCTCTGCGAGTTCTGCGCGTGCAGGCTCCATACATGGTGAGTGGAACGCTCCACCTACCTTCAATGGAACTACTCGGCGTGCTCCCGCTGCTGCCAGCTTCTCGCTTGCTGCAGCTACAGCCTCTATCTCACCTGAAATCACAATCTGACCCGGTGAGTTATAGTTTGCACATACCACTACACCTTCTACCTCTGCGCATACGTTCTCTACAACTTCATCTGCAAGTCCGAGAACGGCTGCCATTGTCGATGGCTTCAGCTCGCATGCCTTCTGCATTGCCATTGCACGAGCTGATACAAGGCGTAGACCATCTTCAAAGTTCAGTGCACCTGCTGCTACAAGTGCTGAAAATTCGCCAAGTGAATGACCTGCTGTCATGTCTGGCTTAAATTCTTCGCCAAGAGTCTTGGCGAGGATTACGCTATGTAAAAAGATTGCAGGCTGTGTAACTCGAGTCTGACGTAAGTCTTCATCTGTCCCTGCAAACATTAAGTCTGTAATTCTGAAACCTAAAATGTCATTAGCTTTCTCAAACATCTCATGAGCTACAGCATTGTTGTCGTATAGGTCTTTACCCATACCCACAAACTGCGCGCCCTGGCCTGGAAATACAAATGCTTTCATTTTATCTTTTTCTTAGTAAATTGTCTTTATTTCGTTTTACGCTGCAAAGTTAATAATTATTTTTTAATTACGGAAAAAAATCCACAATTATTTTTCATTGATTTTCAATTTTCGCAACACAAAACAAAACTGCTACTCACTATATACTTAAATTACAGCGTTTTACTCAACGCTTCCGCCAAAGCATCAAACGCCGCCTCGTCTGCCTGATTATAGGCTGAACGAATTGTCACTACCGGCTCTATAAGCGTCAAATCTTTCATTTCGCTGATTGCCTCCTTCATCGCTTTCGCCGCACAAGGTGCCCATGTACCATTCTCAAGTATTCCCACGCGCCGCTTCTGATAGTTTTTGTGCTTCAGGCGAGAGAGGAAAAAGTCCATCGGAGTAAATACTCCACCGTCGTAGCTTGACGCCGCGAGCAATAGACGGTCATAGCGGAACGCATCTTCTACCGCCTCTGCTATATCTTCCCTCGTGATGTCGCTGAAAGCAACTTTCACGCCTCGTTCACGCAATTTTTCGGCAAGTAGTTCAGCTGCCTTTAGAGTATGACCATGTATTGATGCCACTGCTATGAACACGCCTTTATCTTCCGGCTCATAGCTGCTCCATGTGTTATATTTATCTATATAATACCCCAAATTTTCTTTGAGCACAGGACCATGAAGCGGCGCAATTACTTTCAGCGGCAAATTTGCCACTTTCTTTAGCAGGCATTGCACTGAAGCTCCGTATTTACCAACTATATTGAAATAGTATCTTCGCGCCTCGCATGTCCAGTCGTCGGCATCTGCGTCATACACACCGAATTTCCCGAATGCGTCTGCGCTAAACAGCACTTTATCAGCTTGTTCATACGCAACCATCGTTTCGGGCCAGTGCACCATCGGTGCCATGAAAAACTTTAGCGTATGTTTGCCTAACGAAAGTGTATCACCTTCTTTCACAACAACCTTCCTGTCGCCAAAATCAACATCATTGAAGAATTGGCTCAGGAATGTGAATGTCTTGGCGTTCCCAACTATTTTCGCTTCTGGATATGCCTCGCAAAAACGCTTTACGCCCGCGCTGTGGTCCGGCTCTACATGTAAAACTACGAGGTAGCTCGGCTTTCTTCCCTTAAGGTTTCTGCTTACGTTATCCATCCATTCATCTACTTTCCGAACATCCACAGCATCCATTACCGCTATCTGCTCGTCGTCAATGAAATAAGAATTATACGTCATCCCCTGCTCAAGTGCGTATTGGCTCTCAAACAGCCGCAGCTCCGGGTCATCGACTCCTACATAGATTATTTCATCTGAAATCTTTTTTTCGCTTGTCATATATCGTACTATTGAAAAACGTCTTGTTTAGGAGTGCAAAGTTCTCAATTTTTTACCGATAATGCAAGTATTTTAAAAGAAAAAAGGCGAACGCTATTTTTTGCGCCCGCCCTTGAAAGATTGATATGCTATTGAGAGCTTACTTTCTGAGGTAAACTTTCTTTCCGTTGATTACATAGATACCACTGCGCAGATTGCGTACATCTGCCGCTGTGCCGTTCTTTACTACCTGAACACCATCTACTGTGTAAACGTTGATTGCGCCGTCTTCACCTGCGTAAATCAAGTCTACGCCGCTTTCCTTAACTTCCCATGTAAACACAAGGGCATTTGCATTGAGATAGTACTCCATGTCGTCGTATGTATAAGTGGTGTATTCTGCCGGTACTGTGAGAGTATATACTCCCTCTTCCGTAAATCCACCATTATACTGGCTGAACTCAAACGCAAGCTGATTCATATCTGCACCCCAGTTCTTAACCATTGACACGTCTTTGTCTGTACCGTCTGGTAGTGTGAGGGTCGGCACATCGCTGCCACCATAGCTATTGTTCCAGTCTGTAGATACGCAGCCCATATATGAAAGCACTACATCTCCAAGTTTTTCTACGAATGAGCCACTTGCCGGGTCTGAAACAACTTCAAGTTCAGGAGCTGGAGTTGCAATGTTGTACTTGAATTTAAAGTCTGACTCACTTGGCGCACCATATTCAAAGTTTACAGAACCCGCCGGCAATATAAGCACATAGTCTCCGGGCTCGGTGAGCTCGTTGGTTAGGCTGATGTGAAGACCATTCTCTTCCTCTCCCCATCCAAGATTTGCATCGGTCAATGTCAGTGTTTCGCCACTTGGCAGCTGTACGGTTGGATAGCCACTGCCCCAGCTCGCTTCTGTATGGTCGTTGAATGTGATTTCAAATTCCTTGAGACTTTCTACTGTCCCTGTAGCAGGTGTGATGGTGATGTTTTCTGTAACACCTGCGATTGTGTAGTGGAACTGCATATCGTATGTATTGACTCCGCCATCGATATTGAGGCATCCGGTTGGTATGGTGAATACATATTCGCCCGGTGCGCTATATTCTTCCGGCAGATATGCTACAACCTCGTTGTATCCTGTGCCCCATGTAGTATTTGTGACATTTACAACTTCACCACTTGGCAGGGTGATTGTCGGATTTCCGCTACCCCACATCACGTCTGTGCGGTCTGGGAATGACAGATAGAACTGATACAGGCTTTCAACCTCACCTTCTGCAGGGCTGATTACCACATTCTCAAGCGTTACAACCTGATATTCAAACGCTATTTCCTTGTCATTTGTATCTGAGTCACCCAGCATTACAGTTCCTGCCGGGAAGACGAGGCGGTATGTACCCTCTGTGGTCACCTCTTCATTAAGGTGCAGATATACCATATTCCACACATTCCAGTTTACGTCAAGGTTAGTGTCCTGATTGAGTGTCTGCAATACGTTTCCTTCACCATCTTCGAGACGTGGGAATGCATTCCAGCTCCAGCCAGCCATATCGTAGTCGTTGAATGTGATTTCAAAGTCCTTAAGGCTGCCTACAGGGCCCGGAACCGGGCTGATTGAAATGTTGTATGAAGGCACTGTGCCGTCATCAACAGTCACTGTGTATGAGAATGAACGGTTGCCCATCAGTCCGAAACCTGTGCCGCTGCCGCCCACGTTGAAGAACGCTTCCGGTACTACTATCGTGTACACGCCCCCTGCTGTGATTTCATTTGTTAGAGGTACGATTACCTTTGTCGAATAGTCTGCTTCTCCTTCTATAACGCCCTGGATATTCTCATTGTCTGAAGTTGCTACAAGTTCGCGTAGCTTGTTATATACCTCTATTTTGTAGCCATAGTATGCATATGCCAGACCGGTAGGATATGAGAATGTGAGAGATGATAATGCTTCCACTGTCGCATCTTCTGCCGGGTCTACAATTTCCGGAACAGGAAGGTTGTATTTTGCATCAAAGTTAATTATGAAGAAAGAGTTTCCTTCCGCTCCATCATTTCCTTGAAGGATTTTGCCTTCCATATCCTTTGCCTGTACACTTACCTTGAAGGAATCATACATAGTAAGTACACTTGAAGGAATTGTAATGGTTGCTACTGTATTGTCATCGCTCATCGCAACATCGCAATTGTCTGTCATTCCCTGACCCATGTTTGCAAATGCCTGAGTGATTTCTACCGCACCGCTGAATGTGAGTTTGAAAGTATTCGCTTCTGCGCTCTGTAGGTCATAGTCCGGGTCATTTCCAGGATAGTTCAATACGCTCGGGTATATAAGTTTTACTGAGCTGTACTGATATTCCTGGCAGGCTCCCTTGATTACTATCGCTGTTGAGTCTACATAGCTTGACTTATCGTTATAGAAGTCTGAATTTGTGCTATATGCTTTCAGTGTGATGGCATAGTCATTACCCTGATACAGCTTGTAGTCTATTGGCAACCAGAAGCTCCAGTGACCTTCTGATGTCTTGCTTGATGTCTCATAGAAACTCTTTACGATATCGCCTGTTGTGAGGTTGTCTATCTCGTATACCATACAGCCAACAACATCGTCTACCGATGTTGAAACTTCAAGGTATGAGTCTGCTACTAACTTCTCAAGTGACTCTACTGTCAGGAGGTCTGCGAGTTCTCCGGTGATTTCTGTTTCATCCGCATTCTTTGTAACCATCTTTGCTGATGTAACTGTCATTGCTGAAGACTCTACACCTGCTGTAGTGTATGTTGCTGTGATTTCTGCTGAATGGTCAAGGCCGTCTGGAGCTTCAAGGTTATATGGTGATACTACCACCTGTGTGTCTGCGTCGCGTGCAAAGCTTGGCACCGGCACTGTCAGTGTCACTGAATTGTCCGCCTCTGTCTCTACCTTGGTGATATTGTCGTTCATCACCTGTGCCACCTTGGCTTCACCACCTAAAACGTATGCAAACTGCACACCGTCGTACGCAAGCTTGCCTCCTGTTTCCTGATACCAGATTTCTATGCTGCTCACTCCATCTATTGAGCCTGAACCCGGTGTAAATTCGCTCGCAAGGCTGTAAGAAACTTCCTCGTATGGATATACCACTGAGAAACTGCCGATTGAGCCGGAACCTTCACTATATACAGGATTGCCTGATGCATCTTTCACTCCGGTCAGATGAATAGTGACACTGGTAAACTCTGATGCCTCGTCTTCAGATGCGCTTGGGAGCATATCCACGCGGCGACGAAGCTTGCCGCTCATATCTATCGCAATTAGCTTGTCGCCAAAGAATTTCACCTCAAGTGGCTCTGTATAATACAGATTTTCATACTCTACATTGCCGAATTCAAGGTAAGCGTTAATAGACGCTGATGTGTCAAGTGCGCCGTCAAAGTTAAACTGCAAGAGCTTGCTGCTTGAGCTTGTCGGAATCCATGAGTAGAACACGTCCATGCCTGTGCCGGGCGTGTTTACCGTAGACGTAAGCTTAACCGGCTTTGGACCTGCTGAATACGGCAATGTCAAATCACCAAGTGACTCTTTTCCATCTACTGTAGTCACATTCTTGAAGTCAAAGTATATATAATCTCCATCCTCTAACTCTCCGCTTTCATACATCGGCACGATGGTTTCCTTGGCTTCTATCGAGATAAACTTACCCTGAACAGTATATTTGACAGTTTTTGTTGAGCCGTCATATAACCTCATATTGACGCCATCAACCTTTACGTCCTTGTTAAACTCAGCAGTAACATATGCACTTGCAGCATTAAGTACTGAAGTCGCCTCAGGCGTGTTGCCTACCCATGCCAATGGCGTTGGGGCTCCAAAGTTCACTTTGATTGTACCTCCATTCATGCAGAAGTCGCAATACAAATAGATAATCGTGCCTTTTGCCGTTCCGTTGGCAACTTTCACCGTTGTTGTGAATGGTGAAAAGTTACCCGAAATCGTGCCTACTTCCTGCGCCATTGCTGCATCGGAATAGGCGCTAATGCGGTCGTTTGACACAATTTCAAGCACAGCATTGTCTGTTGTGACATCTTCAGGTACCACAAACTGTCCATAGAATGGCTTCATTGATGTGGTCTGATACTCTCCCGCACTTTCTATCACCAGCGGGTCGTCTGCCGATATGCCACTTCCTGCAGCAAATGCCGTGTAAGCTCCTATCGCTAACACAGCCACTATCAACGCTACACGAGAGTACATCGACTTAAATGCAGAGTAGAAATAATCTCTCATCGTAATTAATAATTTTTTGCCTCACCGCGACTACTCACGGATTAGCGGTTAAACATATTGTTGATTTTATCTTAAATTCCTCTTTCAAGCTTTATCACACCATTTGTAGAAATGTGAAAAGAAATGTCCTTATTTTGTAGCAAATATCAATATTTTTATGCAAGAAAACTGAACACAAAAAGCGATTATCTTACAATTTTAGACATTCTCAAAGCAATAACTACAATTTTCTCTTTATGACACTGCAAAGTTACAACTTTTTATCACCGTTTCAAAGTATTTTTGCAAAAAAAATCATTTCTCCGCAATAGAAAAATTATCTATTATTTATTTTTCTTGCCTCTATCATACAAAAAAACATTGACTCTCACTCTCTAAAGAAAAATATTTATGCAGGCTGTGTAAATATCGTGGTTTTTTGCTAAATTTGCAAACATGAAACAGACTATAACCACACTACTCATATTCCTTTCAGCATTCTGCGCTACTGCTGATAACACTGTGACAATCAGCATGATTACCACAGCGCAAGGACGACAAATCTATGAGCTGGAAGGCCATGCGGCAATGAGAATTACCGTTGGAGACAGCATCGACTATGTAATTAACTGGGGGCTTTTTGATTTCTCTGCACCAAATTTCGTGGGACGCTTCGTGTCTGGCGAAACTGATTATATGTGCGGCGCTGTTCCCACCGATTATTTTCTCTACTGCTACAAAAAAGAGGGACGGACTGTTTACGAGCAGAAACTCGATATTCCGCAAGACGTGGCGCGGAAAATTTTGGACTTAGTCAATAAAAACCTAACACCTCCAAACAACGTCTATCGATATAACTACATAAAAAACAACTGCGCAACGCAGCCCATGGCCATCATTGAGAAAGCTCTCGGACAAAAACTTATGTATCAAGACTATATGCCGGAAATTTCCACTTACCGCCAGGCTATGGATTACTATCACCGAAACTACCCCTGGTATCAGTTTGGCATCGACATCGCCCTGGGATGCGGAATTGACCACCAAATCTCGCCTCGCGAAAAAGTTTTCGCACCCACGATGCTCACCCACCTGCTCTCATCTGCAACTTATACCTTTGACGGAAAGCAAAAGAAAATCGTCAGCACTACTGTAATCTATGGCGATGAAAATGCCGACATCACTTGCTCACCCACCCCTTGGCGACAGTCACCAATGTGCGTTGCAATCGCAATCCTCATTCTTGCAGCTATCGTAACTGTCTATGATTTAAGGAGAAAAGTCGTCAGTCTCTGGATGGACACTGTCATTTATGTCCCAGTCATTCTCTGCTCGCTCCTCCTCACTTTCCTAATCTTCAAATCAACACACGAAGCCACATCACCAAACTTTAATTACCTATGGCTAAGCCCGGTGAGCATTGCAATTTTGCCACTAATGTGGATAAATAAGTCAAAAATGTTGGCAGTCTCGCCTATTTTGCTTAACTTTGTGTGCTTAATTGCGTATCTAATAGTGATTTCCATAGGCATACAAACGGCAAACCCCGCATTTATACCTATTGTAATCGCCTTATTGTTACGCAGTTACACTTATTTATACATAGCCCGATGGCAAAGAAAAAACAAAAACTGACTCGCAATATCGTTAGCCTCATATTAGCCACTATGGCTACTGTGACGCTTTCAGCACAGCCCGCAGGTCGCCCCTCGCTGGTTGTGAATATTGTTGTAGACGGGCTGTCGCTGGACTATATCAACCTGCTCAAAGACCAATTTACCGACGGAGGACTACAACGGATAATGCGAGACGGCGTCACTATCACAGACCTCAACTTCGGCTCTGTACTCGACCCCGCCGCTTCCACTGCAATCGTACAGACCGGTGCAAGCCCGGCCATGAACGGCGTAGCATCATCCATGGTTTACGACCGAGCAAGTCGACGCACGCTTTCGTTTTTCATCGACTCTTCAACCCTCGGCAATTTCACAAACGAAACTTACTCCCCCCGCGCCCTCCGCGTCTCCACTATCGGCGATGAGCTGAGAATTGCTTCACAAGGTCTAAACCACGTCTATTCAATATGCCCTGACGCCGCACAAGCCATCATAATGGCAGGACACAAAGGCAACAGCGCATTCTGGATTGACAACACATCCGGCAAATGGGCTACCTCCACTTACTACAAAGACGCGCCTTACACTATACAGACGCGAAACCGGATGCAGCCACTGGACATGAGGCTGGACACAATGGCATGGAAGTCCGCCATCAGCCCCGAGTTATACCCGGACCTGCCAAACTATAAGAAACTATACTCTTTCCGCCATACATTCTATCGTACTGACCCACAGAGAATTGTCCACTATAAGAATACTCCACTCGTAAACACGGAGGTGACATCCATTGCAAGTGACTATATTAAGTCGCTCAGCCTTGGAAAAGGCGAAAACATCGACATGCTGAACCTCAGCTACACCGTCACCCCTTTCATTTATGGCGACGACCATGACATCAGAATGGAGCAAATGGACAGCTACATCAGGCTCGACAGAGAAATTAAGAGCCTTATCACTGCCATTGACACAAACGGACCGGGAATGGACCGCACTATGATTGTTATCACAGGGCTTCCGAGCAACGTCACAAGGCGCCGCAGCAAAGAAAACGAGTGGGACACTCCGGCGGGAGAATTTTCTCCACGAAAAGCTATTTCACTGCTAAATATTTATTTGATAGCCATTTACGGCAACGGAGAATGGGTTATAGGTTACGACCAAAACCAGTTTTATCTAAATCACGAGCTAATAAAGCAGCGCGACATAGACCTTGCAGCAATTCGCTCAGAGTCTGCCCGTTTCCTTAATCGAATGGCTGGCATTTCCGAGGCACAGACTATCGACGACATCATTGCGGAACGAATTGGAGAGACTGCAACTCCTCCACGACGTAACATAAATCAGGATTTTGCTGCAGACATCTACATCTCCACCTTCCCCGGTTGGGACATCGTAGACGACGGAACTGTGTCTCCAAATCCTGACACTTACCCGAAAATTCAGCGGCAGACCGCGCCTATCGCGCCCGCTTTCATCCTTGCTCCGAACATTAAAAGCAAAACTATAACCGGCGCTGTAGACCCGCGTGCCATTGCGCCTACTATCGCATCCATCTTGCGTATCCGCTCGCCAAATGCGGCTACTCAGCCCCCTCTCCGACTCGACTTCAAATAAATTCAATCAAGATAACAATAAAATTTCAATATATAATATGTCATTTCTCAGTTTCTTAGGCAAACTCTTTGGTAACAAGTCTGAAAAAGACCTCAAGGAAATTCAGCCTATTCTGGACAAAATTCTCGCCGAAGAGCCTGCTCTCGGCGCGCTCAGCAACGATGAGCTACGCGACAAAATCACTCAAATCCGCTTTGGCATTAAGAGCGCCGTTGCTGACAATGAGGCTAAAGTAGCTGAGCTAAAAGTTAAAATCGAAGAAACCCCGGTGGAAAAACGCCAGCCACTATGGGACGAAATAGATAAACTCGAAAAGGATATCATCGAGACGATAGACAAAAAGCTCGACGAGGCACTCCCTGTAGTTTTCGCCGCTATACGCGAGACCGCTCGCCGCTTTGCCGCTAACGAAACCATTGAAGTTACTGCAACCGACATGGACCGAGACCTCGCCGCCCAAGGCAAAGACTTCGTGAGCATCGAAGGAGACAAAGCTCTCTGGAAAAATCACTGGATTGCCGGTGGTAACGAAATCACATGGGATATGGTTCACTACAACGTTCAGCTCATCGGTGGTATCGTTCTTCACCAAGGCAAAATCGCCGAGATGGCTACCGGTGAAGGTAAGACACTCGTTGCAACACTCCCTGTTTTCCTCCGCTCTCTCTCCGGACGCGGAGTTCACGTTGTCACCGTAAACGACTACCTCGCAAAACGTGACTCTGAGTGGATGGGACCTCTGTATATGTTCCATGGTTCAACCGTTGACTGCATTGACAAGCACGAGCCAAACACACTTGAACGCCGACGCGCTTACGAGTGCGACATCACTTTCGGTACTAACAACGAATTTGGTTTCGACTACCTCCGCGACAACATGGCAATGAAGCCTGACGACCTCGTGCAGCGCAAGCATTACTACGCTATTGTCGATGAGGTGGACTCTGTCCTCATTGACGATGCCCGTACACCACTCATCATCTCCGGTCCTGTTGCTAAGGGCGATGACCAGCTATTCGACGAATATAAGGAAAACGTCAAGCGCGTTGTAGAGGCACAGAGAAAGCTCATCACCCAAATTCTATCTGAAGCAAAGACTAAAATCGCTTCCGGCGACAAAGAACAGCAGAAAGAAGGTGCAATCCTCCTTTTCCGCGCATTCAAGGGACTCCCTAAAAACAGCGCACTCATCAAGTTCCTCAGCCAGGAAGGAATGAAAAACCTCCTCCTCGAGACCGAGGCTTATTACTTGCAAGATAATTCTCGCGAAATGCCTTTCATCACAGACCCGCTATTCTTCATCATTGATGAGAAAAACCGCAGCGTAGAACTCACTGATAAAGGTATCGACGTGCTGACCGGAGCTTCACAAGACCCGAAATTCTTTGTTCTCCCTGACATTGCCGCAGAACTTTCTGAAATTGAGACTATTACAGACGCCGCCGAGCGTCAGCAGCGCAAAGATGATGCTATGCAAAACTATGCAATCAAGGCTGAGCGCGTACACACAGTCACACAGCTCCTCAAGGCTTACACACTCTTTGAAAAAGACGTGGAATACGTCATCGACGATAATAAAATCAAGATTGTTGACGAGCAGACAGGACGTATCATGGAAGGTCGCCGATACAGCGACGGGCTTCACCAGGCAATCGAAGCTAAGGAAGGCGTAAAGGTTGAAGCTGCTACTCAGACTTTCGCAACTATCACCCTACAGAACTACTTCCGTATGTATCACAAGCTCGCCGGTATGACCGGTACCGCAGAGACGGAAGCCGGTGAATTTTGGGACATATACAAACTCGACGTCGTAACTATCCCTACAAACCGTCCTATCAGACGCATCGACATGAACGACCGCGTGTATAAGACAAAACGCGAAAAATATAATGCCGTTATTGAGGAAATCAAGCGTCTACACGAAATCGGACGCCCCGTTCTTGTCGGCACTACTTCTGTTGAAATTTCCGAGCTCCTGAGCCGTATGCTCAAGATGAACCATATCGAACACCAGGTCCTCAACGCAAAGCTTCACCAAAAGGAAGCCGAAATCGTAAAATTCGCAGGACGACCGGGCGCGGTAACTATCGCCACCAACATGGCTGGTCGTGGTACCGACATCAAGCTTCCGCAGGAAGTTAAAGACCTTCATGACCCTGAAATCATTGAAAAGAGCACGAAGGAAGGCATTGGCGGACTTGCCATCATCGGTACTGAGCGACATGAGTCTCGACGTGTTGACCGTCAGCTCCGAGGACGTTCAGGACGTCAGGGAGACCCCGGCTCTTCTGTTTTCTACGTTTCATTCGAAGACCAGCTGATGCGACTATTCGCCACAGACAGCGTCATGAAGATGCTGGACCGTCTCGGACTTGAAGAAGGTGAGCGAATTGAAGCCGGAATGGTGACTAAAGCCATTGAAAATGCACAGAAACGCGTAGAGGAAAACAACTTCGGTATCCGAAAGAGACTCCTTGAATACGACGACGTGATGAACAAGCAGCGTACTTACATTTACTCTCGCCGCCGCCACGCCCTTCTTGGAGAACGCATCGAGATGGACCTGCAAAACATGCTCTACGACCTGATTGAAAACTCTGTCAAGAATTGCTTCTTCTACAGCGACCTCGAGGATGAAATGATGCGCAGCCTTACTATCGCTCTCCCGTTCACTGAAGACGAATACACCCGAATGTCTGAAGAAGACCGCATAGATAAAATTTATGCCGCTGCTGCTGAAGCTCGTGAACGTCGCAATGAACGCATCTGTGAAGTAGCCCTCCCGGTCATCAAAGACTGGGTGGAAAACCGTGGTGCTACAGGACGTATCCAGGTTCCTATAACCGACGGAAAGCGTGTATTCAGAATTATCGTAGATATTACCGAGGCATATAAGACCGACTGCAAGTCTATAGTCAAGGAATGGCACAAGCTGCTCCTGCTCTTCTCTATCGACGAACTCTGGAAAGAACACCTCCGCGAGCTCGACCAGCTACGCCAAAGCGTACAAAATGCTTCTTACGAACAGAAAGACCCACTCGTAATATACAAAATCGAGTCTTTCCACCTGTTTGAGACTATGCTCAGCCAGCTTAACAGCAAGGCAATGGCAGCACTTATGCACGGACAGATTTTCGTACAGACTCCCCCACCAAGCCAGGAAGGTACTGAGCAGCGTCAGGTAAAAGTTGACAGGGCTATAGCTGACAATAAGACAGACTACTCTCGCTACAAGACCAGCAAGGAAAGCGTTCCGGGCGAAAATGCACAGCGTCAGGCCGCATCTGCTCCACAAGGTGCCCCACAGCCAAAAATGCCTACTATCGTTGGTCCGAAAGTAGGTCGCAACGACCCTTGTCCTTGCGGCAGCGGCAAGAAATTCAAAAACTGTCACGGAAAAGGCATGTAATGCTGCCCATCTGCAACATATCAGGTATAAACGAAGCAGGAACAGACGAAGCCGGTCGTGGTTGTCTTGCCGGACCGGTCTTCGCCGCTGCCGTTATTTTGCCCGACGACTTTCAAAATGAGCTGATTAACGACTCTAAAAAGCTTACCGAACGACGACGCGAGCTTCTTCGCCCCATCATTGAAGCTGAAGCCATTGCTTGGGCGGTTGGCGTGGTCTCCGCACAGGAAATAGACAAATTTAACATCCTTAATGCGTCTATCCTTGCCATGCACCGCGCTCTCGACGCTCTCTCCGTCCGACCCGGAGCCGTGATTGTAGATGGAAACAGATTTAAGCCTTACGGCGACCTCGATTGCCGCACGTTTGTCAAGGGCGACGGTAGATTTGCCAACATTGCCGCGGCTTCAATACTCGCAAAGACTCATCGTGACGAATTTATGCGACGAATACACGATGAATACCCTATGTATCACTGGGACGTGAACAAGGGATACCCAACAAAGGCACACCGACAAGCTATCGAGCAATTCGGACCATCGCCTTACCACCGAATGAGCTTCACTCTCATCGACCCGCAGCTGAAACTTTTCTAATAATAACATTAATCATACTTATATTAACAAAACCAAAATTTTATCATGAAAAAATTCTTCATTTTTTCTGCCATAGCTACAATGCTTGGCTCTCTCTTCAGTTGCTCCGGCAACAAGGCTCAGGAAAACGCCACAGTTGAGCGTGACTCCACTTACACTTCACTCATTCAGCCTGAATGGAGCCGTAACGCTGTTATTTATGAAGTAAATTGGCGCCAAATCACAAATGAAGGCACAATCGAAGCTCTCGGCGACCAACTCCCGAGACTCAAAGACCTCGGCGTAGACATTCTCTGGCTCATGCCAATCCACCCAATCTCTGAACTTAACCGCAAAGGCGAGCTCGGAAGCTACTATGCCGTACGCGACTACAAAGATGTCAACCCAGAACTCGGAAACATCGACTCTTTCAAGGCTTTCGTAGCAAAAGCTCACGAACTTGGATTTAAAGTTATCATAGACTGGGTTCCAAACCACACAGGTTGTGACAATGCTTGGGTTACTGAACATCCTGAATACTACGCACTTAACGAAGAAGGCAAAATGTATGGTCCTTTCGACTGGACAGATACTTACAAACTCGACTACTCAAAGCCTGAGACTCGCGCTGCTATGACAGACGCCCTCCTCTTCTGGGTAAAGGAAATCGGAATCGACGGCTTCCGCTGCGACGTTGCCGGTGAAGTGCCTACAGACTTCTGGAACGAAGTGCGCCCAACTCTCGACGCTGCTAAAGAAGGAGGTGTTTTCATGCTCGCCGAAGCAAGCAAGCCAGAACTTCAGAAAGAAGGCTTCAACATGGGTTACAACTGGCCTATGAAAGACCTTTTCAGCGAAATAGCCGCTACCGCAGGTCAATACACTTACGCTAACAAGGAAACTGGCGAAATCCGTCAATTCCCTGTTAAACATGCAGTTGCCATTGACTCCCTCCTCGCAGCTCAGGCTCAGGAATATCCAAAAGATTCATACCTGATGAACATGATTACAAATCATGACCTCAACTCTTGGGAAGGCACTGAATTTGAACGTCTTGGCAACCTTCAGGCTGCTTTCGCCGTACTTTCTTACACTCTCCCGGGCATGCCTCTTATCTACACAGGTCAAGAAACCGGTATGAACCGCGCATTTGAGTTCTTCAAGAAAGATACAGCTCCTGAATTTGAGCCTCGCAACGAGTATTTTACTTTCTATCAGAAACTTAACGCACTCAAGCACTCACAGCCTGCACTCAAGGCAGGACTTGAAGGCGGAGAAATGGTTCGATACGCAACAGAGTCTGACGACCTATACATTTTCTCTCGCTGCAAAGACGAGCAGCCGGTAATCGTAATGCTTAACCTTGGCAAAGACTCTGCTGAAGTTAAATACACCGCAGACGCTCCAAAGGCTTGCGACTGTCTCATCAACTACTTCACAGGCGAAGCTGAAGAATATCCTACAACTCTCGCTCCTGGCGAATACCGCATCTACGTTAAAAAGTAATTCAAATTCTTGAAACAAATTAATTAGCGGGGCATCCTCCTTTTGCGGATTGCCCCGCTTTTTATACATTCATATGGCATATTTTTGCCATATGGAAAAAATTCACTACCTTTGTATTGACAAAATAATTATTAACACCGAGTGCTTGCTACCTCGTTAAAAACAAGAACAATGAAACAACCAAAGTTTACACTTACGTTTCTCCTCCTCTCCACTCTTTTCTGCATCTGCCTTATAGTATCTAACCTCGTAGAAATCAAAACCATAGATATAGGCAATTTCTTCACAATTACGGCAGGTGTGATAGTTTTCCCAATTTCTTACATAATAAACGACTGCATCGTAGAGGTATACGGCTTCCGAAAAGCGCGCCTGATGATATGGCTGGGCTTCGCCTCAAACCTAATCGTATCTCTCCTCTTGCAACTCGCTATAGCATTACCCGGCGGAGAGACATGGACTCAGCAGGAAGCGCTGAGTTCAATTTTCGGCGCTGTCCCACGGATAATGTTTGCAAGCTTTACGGCATTCCTCTGCGGCTCATTTGTGAACGCATACGTCATGAGCCGGATGAAGCGCACCGACGGCAAACATCATTTCTCCCTCCGCGCCATCGTTTCCACTCTTTGGGGCGAAAGCGTTGACTCGCTGATATTTTTCCCAATAGCCTTTGGCGGAGTGTTGCCATGGAGTGTGGTTTTCTCGCTGATTTTCACACAGGCACTGCTTAAGACCGGATATGAGATTATCATACTGCCTGTCACTATCCGTGTGGTAAAAGCTCTCAAGCGGATTGAGGGAGGAACAGAAGTGATTGACAAAGACATTTCATACAAATGGTGGAAAATTTTTGAACTTGAGTGATATGGCAGCAATAGACCTTACAGGAATAGAATGGGTATGGGTAGACCTTGACGACACTCTGTGGGATTTCTCCGGCAATTCCCTAATCTCACTGGCGAAAATCTACGACATGCACGATTTGCACCGATTCTACCCAACGATGGAGCAGTGGAGAAACCGATACCTTGAGGTAAACCACTCGCTGTGGGCTCGCTATAACGTCGGAACTATTTCTAAAGACTACCTCCAGCACGAACGCTTCGCCCGTCCGCTGATAGACTGCGGAATGGACGAGAAGGCTGCTTATGACTACAGCGAAGTGCTTCACACAGACTACCTCCGCATACTGGGACAGTGCAGTGCACTCGTCCCGGGAGCGCGGACATTGCTTGAGCACATCAAGGCGAGAGGACTTAAAATCGGCGTGTTAAGCAACGGTTTTAAGGAAGTTCAGTTTGACAAACTGCGCTCCGGTGGAGTGCTTGACATGATAGACTGCATTGTGCTTAGCGATGAAATTGACATCAACAAGCCGGACCGCCGAATATTCGACTATGCACTACAAAAGGCAGGAACCACCGCTGAACATTCAATCATGATTGGAGACAATCCCGACACAGACATAAAAGGCGCGTTAAATGCCGGTTGGCGCGCAGTGTTCTTTAATCGCAACAACCTCCCCATTGAATTTGGCGAAGATGTTACTACTGTGAATGACTTAAGAGATATTATTGCCTGATTTATTGCATTATACACATTTTTGCCAATTAATAGCACACAAATAGCAATGTGTGCCATAAGTTAAGTTTATGTTAAAAAGCATATTTTCGAAATAAAATTTGTATCTTTGTATCACTAAAACGAAATAAAGGACAAAAATACAGAAAAATATGCCTAAAATATACGGTGCAGTTACTATAAATGCAGAAAGATGCAAGGGTTGCGAGCTATGTGTAATAGCTTGTCCTACAAAGGTTTTGCAGTTGCAACCTAAAGAGGTGAACAATAAGGGCTACCACTATGCCACTGTTGTCAATGCTGAGGCGTGTATCGGTTGTGCGTCGTGCGCGACAGTTTGCCCGGATGCTTGCATCGAAGTGTATAAGGTCATAGAAAAGTAATTGTAACAAATTAAGACTCTCTCCCATTATATTATATGAACCAGGAAGTAAAACTGATGAAGGGTAACGAAGCCATTGCTCATGCGGCTATCCGATACGGCGTTGACGGATATTTCGGATACCCTATCACCCCTCAGTCTGAAGTACTTGAGACGCTTGAGGCGGAAATGCCGTGGGAAACCACCGGCATGGTTGTCCTTCAGGCGGAAAGCGAAATTGCATCCATAAATATGGTTTATGGCGGAGCTGCTACCGGCAAAGCTGTCATGACTTCTTCCTCAAGCCCGGGTATAAGCCTGATGCAAGAGGGTATTTCATATCTCGCCGCCTCTGAGCTGCCTGCGCTGATTGTGAACGTTATGCGCGGCGGTCCGGGACTCGGAACTATTCACCCATCGCAGAGCGACTATTTCCAGGCAACTAAGGGTGGCGGACACGGAGACTACCACCTCATTGTACTCGCCCCGGCTACCGTACAGGAGATGGCTGATTTTGTTGGGCTTGGCTTTGACCTCGCCTTCAAATACCGCACTCCCGCTATGATTCTCGCCGACGGTATCGTTGGGCAAATGATGGAAAAAGTGGTGTTGCCGGAGCCTCGTCCTCGGCGCACTGAGGAAGAAATAGCACGCCAATGCCCCTGGGCTGCCACCGGACACTCACATGGCAGAAAGCCTAATGTAGTTACCTCTCTGGAGCTTGACTCCGCACTTATGGAGAAAAACAACGAACGCTTCCAGCGCACATACCGCGAGATTGAGAAAAACGAAGTACGATATGAGTCTTATCATACTGAAGACGCTGAATACCTCATTGTAGCTTTCGGTACAGTGGCGCGCATCTGCCTCAAGGCAATTGAGGACGCTCGCGCAGAGGGCATAAAGGTTGGTCTTATACGCCCGATTACCTTATGGCCATTCCCATACGACGCTATCGCAGAGGCGTCAAAAACATGCAAGGGAATACTCGTGACCGAGCTAAACGCCGGACAGATGATAGAAGACGTGAGACTCGCGGTGGGAAGAAACATGAACGTGCGCCACTTTGGCAGAATGGGTGGTATCGTTCCTAATCCGTCTGAAATTCTCAGCGCACTTAAAAAAGAACTTATAGGAGAGTAATACGATGAAACAAGAAGATATAATTTGTCCTGAAAATCGCGTTTACGCGAAACCTCGTCTCCTAAACGATAATACAATGCACTATTGCCCGGGATGCAGCCATGGCGTAGTACACCGCATTATCGCCGAAATCCTCGATGAAGAGGGATATGCTGATAATACCGTAGGCGTTGCGCCTGTGGGTTGTGCAGTTTTTGCTTACAAATACATTGACGTCGACTGGGTTGAAGCCGCACACGGACGTGCTCCGGCACTCGCCACCGCTATCAAACGTCTTAACCCAGACCGACTTGTCTTTACATATCAGGGCGACGGTGACCTTGCCGCTATCGGCACTGGAGAAACAATACACGCCGCTAACAGAGCTGAAAACATCACAATTATTTTCATAAACAACGGTATTTACGGCATGACCGGAGGACAAATGGCGCCTACAACCCTTGAGGGGATGAAGACTGCCACTACACCTTACGGGCGCCGAATTGACCTTAACGGATACCCACTTAACATCTCCGAGCTGCTCGCAAAACTTGATGGCACTTGCTACGTCACCCGCCAGTCTGTAGATACACCTGCTGCGGTAAAAAAAGCAAAGAAAGCTATCGCGCAAGCATTTGCCAACTCTATGGCTGGGAGAGGAACGTCTGTAGTGGAAATACTTGGAACTTGCGCTTCCGGCTGGAAGATGAGCCCTCACGACGCAAACCTGTGGATGCGTGAACACATGGGAGAACATTATCAACTCGGCGACCTAAAAAATGAAGTAAAGCAATGAAACAAGAAATTATTATAGCTGGATTTGGAGGACAAGGTGTACTCTCAATGGGAAAAATCCTCGCATACGGTGCGCTGATGAACGACCTTGAAGTGACATGGATGCCGTCTTACGGACCTGAACAGCGCGGTGGCACCGCAAACGTCACTGTTGTGATAAGTGATACACGAATCAGCTCACCTATTGTTGACACTTACGACGTGGCAGTGATACTAAACCAGCAGAGCCTCGATAAATTTGAACACTCAGTAAAGCCTGGTGGACTGCTTATTTACGACCCTTACGGCATTCACCGAATGCCTGAGCGGAAAGACATCCGAATTATTGAGGTGAAGGCAATGGATGCTACCATCGAATATGGCAACGCTAAGAGCTACAATATGATTCTTCTCGGCTCACTGATAAAAGTCGACCCGATTGTATCAATAGACAACGTACTCAAAGGGCTGAAAAAAGTTCTCCCTGAACGTCACCACCACCTACTCCCGGCAAATGAAAAAGCCGTGAAGATTGGCATGGAACTCGTGAACGAATAATATATTTTTTCGCATAATCCTCACTGCACGAAATATGGCGGTGAGGATATATATTTTTTATTAGTATGATTTTAGACGCAATAGTATGGGACGTTGACCCCGTAATGATTGACTCTTTCGTGTCAATTCGGTGGTATGGACTGATGTTTGGCATCGGATTCCTTGTCGGCTACAAAATAGTAGAAAAAATGTTTAAAAGCGAAAGCGTGCCCGACGACTGGATAGACAAGCTTTTGCTGTGGGTTCTCGGAGCCACCGTAATTGGTGCACGACTGGGACATGTATTTTTCTATGCTTGGGACCAATACAAAGACGACCCTATAAAAATTCTTTATGTCTGGGAAGGCGGTCTTGCAAGTCACGGAGGAACTATCGCCATTATCATTGCCGTTCTCCTATTCTCTATTATCACAACCAAGCGTACACCGCTGTGGACTTTCGACCGGCTGGTGATACCTACCGCACTCGTAGGCGCGCTTATACGCTTCGGCAACCTAATGAACAGCGAAATTTTCGGACACCAGACAGACCTGCCCTGGGGATTTATGTTCGTCCGCTCTGCCGAGTGGCACTACTTATACGAGGGACAAGCATGCCATCCAACGCAGATATATGAAGCACTGTGCTATATCGCACTTTTTGGACTGCTGATGTGGATGTATTGGAAAAAAGGTGCACAACGTCGTCCGGGACTCATTTTCGGCGTTTTTCTCACCATCCTTTTCACCGCACGCTTCCTGATTGAATTTGTAAAAAATCCACAGGAGGAATTTGAGCGCGACATGCTCCTGAACATGGGGCAGCTCCTCAGCATCCCGTTTATTCTCCTCGGCATCGGACTTATAATCTATGCAATGAAACATAAAGCATTAGACAGTCAAGAGCATGCTTCATAACACTTGTTTATGAAATATTACTGTCCGCTAAACTTTTTTGAAGGCAGATAAAAAAATCAGGACTGGCACCTTTGCAGGAGTCAGTCCATTTTAGTTACTTTGGTGTCGTCAAACTCTAATATAAAACAATAAAAAATGCTAAAATCTCGTAAATCCGCTTTGTGTATCAATTAATTCGCTATATTTGCAGAAATTACTGATTTTTCGAAACTGAATCACCATAAAATCATGAATACAAGATTAATAACCACAATATTTATAATTATTTTATCGTCATTAACTATGATAAATGCAGATTACAAAAAACCGGACTTTGCGTACCCTAAGCAGGTGGCAAAAGATAGTGAAAAATTATTGAAAAACGCACTGAAAAATGGTGATGATGCTGTCGCCCTGAGAGCTGTCATCGACCTGACGCTTGCTGAAAGTGCGGTGAGCAATGAAAACCTGAAAGAAAACCTCGTTCGCATTGAGAATATTAAGTCAGACAAGAAAGCGAGCAAATTTCTTAAGTCGATGCTCGCTCTAATTCAAGCTGATATCTACTCTTCTGTCTATAGTGAAAACCGCTGGAATTACGACCGCCGAGAGTTGCCGCTTGAGCCTCTGCCGAAGGATTACAGTGAGTGGAGCGGAGAGCAGTTTCGCAATGTGATTACGCAGCTTATAGACGAGGCTATGTCGTATAAGGAAGCGTTAAACGCGGCTAAAATTGATGATTATTCACTGATTGTTAATATTGAGAAAGGGAGCGAGGTGGTCTATCCCACTATGCTGGACTTTGCGGCATACCGTTCTCTGACATTGCTTGAAAATATTTCTTCATCAACCTCTATAGACGGGTCCTGGCTATTGCGCGGCGATGACTTTTTGGCTTCAGAATTTATTTCTTCCGATAAAGTCACAACTGCCATTCATCATATTTACGCCGCGCTCGTCAGCCTTAAACCCAGCAATTCTCTGCCATATATGATGGCTGAGATAAACCGGCTGAAGTGGTCGCACAACAAATTTGTCAAGGCGGAAAATCAGATAGGCAAGCAAATTCTTGACATTTACGCTGAATACAAGGATTATGATTTCTCTGCTCTTGCGATTTTGGAGGGCAGCGAGTATTGCGATAATAATTACCAAGAGTATGGCGACGTCATCATAGGGGAAAGTGCAGGAGAAAACTTCCTTCAAGCGTATTATGATGCTACCTTGGAATATGGAGAGAAATTCCCTAATTCTATGTATGCCGAAAAGATAAACAGCCTAAACAAGCACCTGCGCAGGAAGAGCGTAAACATAACAGGACCACAGTCTGTGGCTCCGGGCATTGAGTTTGAGGTGGAAGCTGAATATAAAGACGCAAGTAAGTTTTATGTATATCTGTGTGAAATCAATAAAATCAAAAAAGAGTATATTGTCAAGTCTATTGTGGAAAAGAAGGAGATAACAGACAGCCGCGAGCACCTGTTCCACGGCACAGCCAAGATAAAGTTTAAAGTACCGAAATTTGGGCTTTATGCGGTATTGACAGCGTATAGCGACTCTATACATGAGGGGAAAAAATTGAAGGATTTGAGTGAGCATAGCATTATTCATGCGTCACGCATATATCCGTTTGCCCTTGCGTTTAAGTCCTGGAAAAATGTTTACGCAGCCGATGCTTTGACCGGTAGACCAATCAATGGCGTGAGAGTGACAGATACGGAAACCGGAAAATGTCTTGGGAAGACAGATAGTGAAGGCTTTTTGAAAGTTAGTACCGGTGATATTTATTCTCTTACTAAAGGAGATGACATGTATGCTGAATTTTTCAGGATGTACAAGCCGTATTACTACGACAATAATAGACTTGAAGCCAGCGTCACCACCTCGCTACCGCTATATCACCCTGGCGACGAAATGCAATGGGCTGCTGTGATACGTAGTGTATATGACGGTAAATCTGAAATTTGCAGTAATTATGACGTTACCGTAATTATCCGTGATGCCAACTATCAGGAAGTAGAGAAAAAGAGCTATAAAACCGATGAATTTGGGCGAATAACAGGCAAAATCACTCTGCCTACGAGCGGGCTCATGGGCGAGTTCCGCATTGAGGTAAGAGACAATAACAAAAATATCGGAACGAAATACGTGACCGTAAGCGACTATAAGCTGCCTACATTCAGTGCTAAAATCACAGACGTGTCTATAAAGGATGGCTCTGCAGTGATAAAGGGGTGTGCCACAGACTATTCCGGCTTTCCAATAAGTGATGCGAAAGTGTTTGTGAGCGCAGAATACTCTACCGGCATGCTGTGGTTTTACAGCTTTACTCCGCTGACAACGTATGAGACAGTGACCGATGCCGCCGGAGCATTTGAAATAGTGATAGACAGTGAAACGCTAAAAAAACATGGTATCACGGACAGTGCAATCCAAGTGAGTTGCAACGTCACTTCAGCTGCAGGCGAGACGCAAGCGTGTGAATACCGCTTTGCCATTGGCAAGCCATACAGAATAGAGCTCACAACAACAAGCTTTGATATCCGCAAGCCGGCAGCACTGAGAGTATCCGTTTCAGACCCTATGGGCAATGAAGTGGAAATACCGCTGAATATAAGGCTATTAAACGCTAAAAACGATAGCATTGTGGCAGTAAAGGCAGTAGCAAAACCGACGGATAAGGTTGATTTCAGCGATATTGCTCCCGGCGAATACAAAATTAGCGTAGAGCCATCAGACAGTACGCTTGCAAATCCCACATTGCCTAACAATGTGATACTCTATAACCCTGACAAGCGCGAACTTGAGATTAGCGACGTTATCTGGACTCCAAACAGCGACATCGTAACGAAAAACCGTAGCCATGAGCTGCTCTTAGCCACATGCTGCGACACAATATGCGCCAGAATGTTTGTAATGACTGCAGACAGCATAGCGAGCGAGCAGTGGATTACATTGACAAAAGGACTAAACAAGGTTGCTGTTTTGCTGCCAGACAGTGTAGAAGAAGCGTTTATCCACATTGCCGGAGTGAAAGATTATAAGCCTATAAATGAGGATATTAGAGTAGCCATAAAAGATGAAAAGCAGAAATACACCCTCAGCATAGAAAGTTTTCGCGACAATATTGTGCCCGGCGGATTAGAGACCATAAAGCTAAAGACGACATATCCGGTAGGCACAGGCATCAAGTCTGCCCTGATGCTGAATATTTTCTCCAAAAGCATTGACGACATTGAGCATCACAGCCCACTGGCATTCAGCTACATTGGCAAGCAGAAAAAATACAGACTCGCGGTGCAGGGCATTGGCAACGTGATGGTTCGCAATGCCGAAAATTCATATTTTTCATTCTATCTGCCATACCCTGAACTAAATCTGTGGGAATATGAATGGATGTTTGAAAGGTCTATGTATCACTCAGCCCCGCGGTATAGTATGATGTGCAAGGCAAGCAATAACTTTGTAGGAGATTATTACATGGATGATTGCGAAGCTGCACCCGCCCCAATGGCAGACATGGCAGCAGAAATAGAGACGGAAGAGAGCGCAGTGGATAGCGGTGCCGAAAAGCCGAAACAGCAAGAAGAATACCGCCCAAGCGAAGAGCCGCTTGCCCTGTTCGAGCCACTGCTCACCACAGATGAAGATGGCAACGTAGCGGTTTCATTTACTTATCCTCGCATAGCCACGACATGGATAATGAACGCCGTGGCTTATACAGCAGATATGCTGACTGACACTCAGACACGAAACATTGTAGCTTCACGTCCGCTAATGGTGAAATGCGCACTGCCACGATTTATCCGCCAAGGCGATAAGGTGGTGCTCGCAGCTACGGTGATGAACAATACCGACGAGGCTAAGGACAGTATTGGTGTCACGATAGACATCATTGATACCGGCACAGGAAACGCAATAGCCAACCTGTCAGACACCATTTCACTCGGTGCAATGGAAAGCAAGGTGGTGACACTTCCTATAGAGGCACAAAATGCCGGAACACCGCTACTGTTCCGCATCAAGGCATCAGACGGCAGCAATTCAGACGGCGAACAGAGTCTGATTGCCGCCCTGGAGTCAGCCCAGCCGGTGATAGAGACACGTCCGTTCTATATGGGAATAGACCAGACAACCGTAAACGTGCCAATCCCACGCGGAAGCAATGCAAAAGTCACCCTGGAATTTTACGAAAACCCAACATGGAGCGTGGTGACAGCCATTCCTTCGCTGCGAGAAGAAGAGCCTCTCACCTCACCTTCAGCTGCCGGTGCAATATTCTCCGCAGCCGTGGCAGAGGGCATAATGAAGCAAAATCCTGAAATAGCCGGTGCAATACGCTACTGGATGCAGTCAGACAAGAGCGATTCCACACTCGTGTCCATGCTTAGCAAAAACCAAGACCTGAAAGTGGCACTCCTCGAGTGCACCCCATGGATGCAAGACGCGATGAACGACACTCAGCGCATGACGAGGCTTGCTCTACTGCTGGACAAGAAAGAAATAGACAGGGTATATGAAACGTCAATCAACGTGCTTGCACGCCTCCAGCGCCATGGTGGCGGCTGGGCATGGAGCAGCTATGGCACTGAAAGCTCTGAATGGGCAACGCAAAACGTTCTCGCCGCATTTGCCATGCTACGACAGCTCGGCTATTATCCAAGCATCGAAAAACTCGACGAGATGGTCAAAAATGCCGTTCTTTTCCTTGATGCCAAAATTGCCGAACACAACAAGCGCGCAAAACAGACCTTGCCAGACATGCTATATACTTACACTCGTACTTTCTATGGCGACGTCAAGCAGTCTTCGGCATCAAAAAAGACGTCAGACAAGACTGTGCAAGACATTATATCAGACTGGAGGAAATATGACCTACACGAGAAAGCACTGTCAGTCATTATCCTAAACCGCTCAAACTATCCGTCGATGGCGCGCATAATTCTGAAATCCATTAGCGAATTTTCTACCAGCTCAGAGGAGA
>CALYOL010000001.1 GCA_945231345.1 uncultured Porphyromonadaceae bacterium | reverse complement strand
GATTAACCCAAAAGATGGTTGCTATGTTTCATGGCATGCCGATAAGTTTGAACTTCTGGGTGTAGATGTGGATATGAAAATCCCGGGATTGAAGAAAGACATCAATGGAGTGGCACAAGCAGAATGTCCGGTGTTAAACATCAAGACAAGCATCGGAGATTGGGAAGACTGGATGGTGGATAATGTGTCCATCGACCCATTCCAAGCGGAAGACCTCCCGGGCTGGACATTCACCGCACAAAATATAGTGTATGACCACTCTATTTTTCGCAATTCGGAACAAATGGGGAAATTCCCTAACAAGTACGACAAATCAAGGACCCTGATTGCCGGACAGATAAACACATGGCAGGGACTTTATATCAAAGAAATAAGCGTGAAAATGCCCAAATCGTTGGAATTTGGCACTTCGGGCGACAAACGTCTTAAGATTGCCACAAAAAATATGTTCTTCGACGATTCCGGCGTTACTCTCGAAATCGAGGCCGACGACATCCTTTCTGCCAAAACCGGTAAAGCCGGTGGCTGGGCATTCTCGCTGGACAAGGTGCACGCCACATTTATCCAAAACGACTTCAATGAATGTGGATTCAGTGGAAAGTTTGATGTTCCGCTGCTTGACGGAAAGTTAGGTTATGCTTGCCAAATCCTTAAAATAAACAACTTGAAGAACAGTAAGGCAGGAAACTATGCCTACGTTTTCAAAGTGCAGCAAGTGGACAAATTAAAACTGGACTTCCTGCTTGCAACCGCCGAATTTGACAAGCAGTTAAGTTATATGCTCGTTGAGGCGGTTCCCGAAAAGGAAGAATTGAAAACCCGCGTAGAATTGCTCTTGACCGGCGACCTCAGCATCGGCGGCGAAGCGATGAAGAGCAAGATGAAGAATTTGCCGCTTCCATTTGAACTGCCGGATATCCATTTCTCAAAAATGCGTCTTGCCAACTGTCCGGTATGGAAATCGCAGTTTGAAGATATCAAAGAATTGCAAACCGCGACCGACACTAAGAAAAAGATTACGACGCTCTACAAAGGGAAGGAATTTAACATCAAGAACCAATTCTATTTCAGCACCGGAGAGTGGTCGTTGGCTTCAATGGCAAAGAAACTTGGTCCGTTTGAATTTTCTATTGAAAAATACGACTTCGACTTCAAAAACGAGTTGTTGACAATGTCGGTAAAAGGCGGCGTAAAATTCATCGACGGTCTTGCCATCAGTGCCGATGCCGGGATTACAATCAGTGCTAAATTGAGCGGTGTGACTAACGTAGCCAAGAACTTTGATTTCTCCAAAATCGCCTTTAAGTACGAAAGTACCAAGTTTGATGAAGCGTCGTTTAATTCTTCTTTTGCCGGAATGAAGTTGAGTGGCACGTTGAGAGCAAGTGATGACGCCAAATATGGAAAAGGCTACAAGGGAACGCTCTCTTTCACCATGCCCGGCGACCTCTTCACCGCTGAAGCAACGGGTGGATATTACCAACTCAAAGACTACAAGTGGGGCTATTTTTATGCTTCGTTAGGCAGTTCCTACGGCATTGAAATTCCACCTGTTGCTATCACAAGTATCTCTGCCGGATTCTATTTCAACTGCGTTCGCAAATCGGAAACAGAAGCCGAGCCTCAAAAAGGCGTCATTGGAGTGGTGGCAGGAATGGGACTTTGTTCATCTGCCGGAGAAGGCTTGATGGACGGCAATTTTGAAATGACAGTTGTTTATAACAAGGAGACCAAACGACTCACCACGTTTATGCTTACAGGCCGCCTGAGTGCCGTGAATGATTTGATTAAATCCAAAGCCACTATCGTTTATCAAGAGGACACAAACGACAAATACTTTGCACTCAACATCACTGTAGATGCCAAAGCCGATGGCATAGGCGGAGTGAGCGAAAAAATGACTGCTTTGTCTTCAGAGTTGGCTTACCTGCAGGGCAAGCTCAACCCAAAAATGGAGAAACCTGTAAGCAACGCAAAAGGAGGATTGGAAGCGGCATTCGACGACCAGTCGGAATCAAAAGCCGATGAAGAAACCAATGCTAAAACCCCCGAGAAACCAACGGTGGGCAAAGGGTCTGTCGCCCTGGACTTCCGCATCACGATGAAGGAGAAAGGGAAGAAACTCGACAAAGTGAAATGGCATCTCTATCTGGGACAGCCCGACGAAGACTTGCGATGCAAATTCGTGTTAGTGGATTTCAAATCCAAGATTGTGAGTGTAAACATCGGTGCCAACGCATATCTTTGTGTAGGTAACGAATTGCCGGGCAACGGTGAGTTGCCGCCCATTCCGAGCAAGATTCGTCAGTTCCTCGATGGTTCCACAAAGGGAAGCGGTGTGGAAAGTGCCGACATTAGCAAGGCTAACAATGCCCGCACTGCCGCTCTCAAAGATTTCCAGGCGCAAGTCAATGGAGGAGTTATGATGGGTGCTTCCGCTTGGGGTTACCTCGACTTCAACCTCGGATTGTTCTATGGAGACATGGGTGTATTGGCAGGATTTGATGTGTGTGTTCGCAATATGGGTAACACACCGTGTATGAATATTCCTCGCACACCCGGCTACAAAGGCTGGTATGCCGAAGGACAGTTGTATGCCTACATATATGCCAAGTTTGGAATACATGTCAACCTCGGATTCTGGGACAAAAAGTTTGACATCGTAGATGCCGGAATTGGTGGTGTGTTTAGAATGGGACTTCCCAATCCAACCTACTTTACCGGTGAGGCTCGTGTGAAATTGAATTTGCTGGCAGGTCTTGTCAAGATTAACAGAAAGTTTGAATTTGAATGTGGCGACCGTTGCGATCTTTTCTACGGCAACGCCCTTGACAATTTCAAACTCTTTGGTGAGTGCTCTATGGGAGATACTATTAAGGCCAATGGATGGAAAAAAGAAAATGCAATCAATCCAAAGTTTTTCATTACGCCATACATCAACACCGAAGCCCCTATCAAGGAACACTTCCGTGTGCTCGACGAAACCGAATTGAATCGATTGGCTAAAGATTTCAATGGCGACAAAGAAAAACTCAAAGCACAAGCAAGTCGCACATTCGTATTTGATATGAACACCACGGTATTACTTTATGAATACAGCAAAGCGACAAATAATCTGAAAAACTACGACCGTTGCATCGGATTTAAAATCAAAGGCACATCGCGCTTCAACCATCAAATAAATATGACTGAACTCAATCCTAACAAGTTCTATCGCATGGTGTTTGTCGGCTGGGCGAAAGAAATAGAAAACGGACAAGAAGTTGACCCTCTTAAGTGGAACGAAACCAAGAAAAAATATGAAAATGTGAAATGGGAGCAGACAAAGGTGTATTACTTCTGCACCGGTCCGAAACAGGAGTTGGACGACAATCCGGAAGATTTGCAACAGTATGTGGCTATCGCATATCCGTCGAATTACAACCAACTTAAGCACGACAAATACATCCCTGCCTACAGTGCGGATATTAAGTCTCCAAACATCGCATTCCTGAGCGACATTTCAGGCAAAACTTTCAAGAAAGGCAAATTGCGCTGGAAGTTGGAAAGATATATGGATAGAAATAGAGGTTGGCAATTAGTCGAAGAAAAAGACGCATATTGGGTTGTAACCGACAGCACTTGCAATATGACCGTCAAAGGTGGCGAGTTTGACGCTAAAGTATATAATAACTCCGACTATCGTCTGCAACTCAACTATGTGGTTTCGCGCTCCGAATCGAAAGTAACCTTTGTATGGGACCCAAGGCAACAGAAATCCGTAAGGAGGGTATCTACAGTGATAGTCGCCGACACAACCAATATAGTCAATTTGTTGCTGGAGTCGAAAGACGGGTATTACCATTGCGGCTATAACAAGGGTAAGCAGGTTGACTACGAGAAGCCTTTCGTTGGCATTCGCTTAAACAGTGTCACCATGAAAACCTCCGCTTGGAAAGGCAATGCTCGCGGTCTCTCATTCTATAAGAAATATATGACTGATGAAGGAGTAAATCCGATGCGTTATCAAGACCCGTACACCTATATTACTTATATGAGTAACTACGGACTTGTTGGCGGTTGGAATCTTACAAACAAACGTCTGGCGGTAAATGCCACCACGGCTCAGTCGCTCATCTATTACGACCGCGGAGGCGTTTACGAGGGCGCCTACAAGACAAGTTACGGCTCTATGGCCGACTACGAAAAGGTGAAAGCAATGTCTATTTATGATCAATCCCAGTGGAATAACGATTGTCAGTTCCCTCTCCCGCAAATGACTGATGCAAAATACAACTACGCATTCGGCGGACGAGAACGTGCATACAAGTTATTTACGTCAGGTAAAGACGATGACTCTCGTGCAATAAATCTTATTTTGGACCTTTATGCCGTTTATTCCGCTGTCGATGAATTTGACTCCAAATTCCGTTGTGAGTTACAACAAATTTTGAGTTACGGAAAAGGTGAATTCTACTCCTCTGCAGCAAACGCCGTGGAACAGTTGATGAATGCTAATGCCGGTGTGTACATTACTGCCACCTCCCGACTAAATTCTAATGTTCGCATAGAGGTGCCGTATTATCAATTGGGAATTCTTTGGGGCTCTCCATTCAACAACGCCGCTACTCGCGGGAAGACTACGATGTGGTCGAGTTTCGACAATATACCCAAAGATTACACTCGTCCTCAGGAAGAACGAAGCGAGGATATTTTGTTGGGTCTTGTGGGCAACAATCGACACAATATTGTTGAAATAAATTATAATCAAGTAATCACGGGGGTTGACAAGAATGGGCGTTACACCAAAGGCACTCGTGGCCCTTACCTTGACTTTATCCCACGCTGGAACAATATCACAAAAATAAATGTTACATCGTTCCGCGTGAATGCCTACAACTTCAAGAAAGCGGAATACACCGTTTCCAATAGGGCATACTTGAATATGGGTCCGCGTTGGTCTCGTTATGTTTACACGATTAACAACCCGTCTAGATTGTTCTCATGCAAGAATGTAAACAACTGGTTTTATAATAATTATTAGAATACAATACTTTTGATATATGAAAAAAAGCAGAAATATATTATTCTTTTTTATAGCGAGCATTTTGGTGGCTTCTGCCGCATCGCAAAAAGGTGTTACTCCCGACAATAACCTCTCGGTTCCTATCGACCCCGAGGATTTGGAGGAAGTAAGTGCCGAAGATACCATATATGTATGGAAGCCCGACACTACGCTCAATTATCTGCCCGGAGAAGTGCGCGATACAGCCGAATTTTTCCGCAAGGATGCTACGCATCGCAATTACGACAGCAGAATCCATCTTCTCGCCCGCTCATACGGCGACAGCATTGTGCTCCGTTGGGCTCCGGAAGACTATGTGAGTTGGCAATATCTTAACGCCGTGGGGGTAAACATCTATCGCATATCGTTGCCCGATGGCAAAAAACAGAATGATGCAATACGTATCGACACACTTGCCATGCATCTGAAACCGGCAACCTTAGAGCGGTTTAGAGCAATTTATCCTGAAACAGATTCCGTGGCTGCCATTGCCTTAGGCACTCTCTACAGCGAGGGCGGTTTTACCCAAGACCAATCGCGATACGGAACAGGCGAAATGGGGGCGTTGCTCGATGTCTATAACGACCAGCAATTCAGGTTCGGTATGGCTGTATTGGCAAGCGAGTGGCGTAAGGATATAGCCGAAATGTTGGCGATGCGTTTCGTTGACAGAAATGTTAAAAAGAAGGCTAAATATCGCTACATTGTCAGACCGGCAGAGTTTGACTCTACCAAGAATTTGATATTCCGTGTGGGATATATCGATGAAATAGAGAATAAGCCCTACGTTCCCGAGCCTTACGAAGCAGTTATGGGAGACTCTGTTGTGGGTATCAACCAGTTGCGTATCTGGTGGGAAAGGACCGAGCGATTCTCATCGTTCGACATCCACCGCCGTGCTATGGGTGAAAAGAATTGGACTAAGGTCAACGACAATCCTTTCATCATGATGCGGGATATTCATGACGAGGGATTAGACAATTTCATCAACGACAATGTGCGCCCCGGCACTTATGAATACCGCATCTCGGGATATGACACTTATGGCGACTTGATTGCGGCTAAAAACTATCATGTTGCCTCAATGCCCGACTTGGAGGCTCCTCGTCCACCCCTGTTGAAGGCGATTGTTATCGACCGACGAAATCCCGACGACCTTTCTAAAGATGTATATGCCGACTTCCATTTCTCTAAAGACACTATTGAGCCTGACTTCATCGGCTACAAAATTCTTTACTATCAACGCTCAAGCGATGATAACAAAGCGGAATGGGTGGAATTGACTCCTGATTTGATTCCCGTTAACGACACCATTTGCACGGTTAATGTGTCAAAAATCAGCACAAGCCAGGTTGCGGTAGCGGCTTACGACTCGATTCAAAATGTAAGTTATTCAATGACGCATATTTTGCGTATCTCAGACTTAAAGGCGCCCGAAGCACCTACTAATTTCCGCTATGAAATAGTTGACAACCAAGCCGGTGCGGTAAAATTATCATGGGATGCCCCATCTGCCGACGTTGACTATTATGAACTGGCTTTTGCCAACGACACTACTCACGAATTCATGTTGCGCTCAATGCATTCGGGCTCTTTGTTGAGAGACACAACATTTATCGATACGCTTGCGGTAGATGTAAACCAGAAATACATCTATTACAAGGTGCGTGCTGTGGACTTCGCTTCAAACGAAGGTGAATACACTGCTCCGCTGCAAGTGATTCGCCCAAGCATGATTAAGCCCGACGCTCCACACATCGACTCCCTATGGGTCGACCAAGTACGCGGGATATATATGAGATGGGTGTGCAGCAACGAGCAGCAAATATCACACCATGTGTTGATGCGGCGCATTGCCAACACTAAAGAATGGACCACGATTGGCACTTATGATGCCGATTCACTTCGCCAAGCCGGCAATTTGCTCAACGTAATCGATGTCCCGGAATACGCACGCCGCACCCGCTACGAATATGCTATGGAATCGTTCACTTTTGCAGGAATTTCAAGCGGGCTAAGTTTGGTCTATTCAACTCGTTTCGAAGGCGAGCGCGTTTTTGATTGGAAAATCAAGTTGATTGGCGTTTATGACGAAAAAAACAAGAAAACAAAAATTGTGTGGGAAACAGACAAAAATCTTCCATACAAAGGCGAGTGGTATTTCTGTGTTTACAGAAAAGGACCAAAAGACAGACGTCATAAATTCTTAATGTCTGTCAGCTCCGATGCTCTGACATTCCAAGACAATCTCCTTTCGGCAGGCGAAACGGCAGAGTATTATGTCAGAATCAGATATAAAGACGGACGTGCCACAACCAATTCAAATACTGTCGTTGTAACAGCCCCTAAAGAAAAAACTAAATAATTAGCATTTACTGCAAGGTTTTAATAATAATTTCCTTATAACTGATAAACAATGACTGTGAAAAAGAGACTCACATACTTATCTCCATTATCCTGCCTCCTCCTAATGGCTTCGCTACTTGCGTCGTGCGGACTCATTGACATGGAATTTGACGATAATGTTCAAATGGCTTATGACATGCAATTAGACCGCGATACGGTATTTGTAACGCAGGGAGATTCTTTTGTGCTCCATCCCGTGTTTACTCCCGATACGGTGAGCAATCGCGAAGTCTTCTTTCGGTCGTCAAACGAAGAAATCGCATACATCAAGAACGACACTATTATTGCGGAGAGCCAGGGCGAAACCATTGTCAGCGCAACTTCGGTGATGAATGAAATGATGGCATTCTGTCATGTTTTCGTGTTAGCACCGTGGGAAATCAACATCCACATGTTTTCCAACGATATGGTGGCATATCTCTCGGCAACAATCGATGGTGTGCCCGTGGATTTTGAAAAGCAGAAGGTGGTTGCATTTGTGGGTTCTGAACTTCGAGGAATAGGCAAACCTATTGAATTAAAAGACAAAGAAGTTATACAAATGCGTATTTACGGTCATCTTGAATGGGACGACCTTGAGCCCACACGCCCTGAACTTGTGCGTTTTGCCATTTACGATAAAGAGAATCTTATGCTCAAAAAATTGCCCGTTTATTTAGACTTCGACGGGGAAACCCATGGAAGTCCTTCTGCCCCGATTGAATTAACAAGTCATTAAAAAAATATAACCGAATATGCAAAAATATATAATGAATAAGATAGTTAGAAATGGTCTTCTTTTGTCAGCGTTACTGTTGTCGTCATGCGAATTGAGCATGGAGGAATATGTAGTAACGGAAGAAGATAAAGGCAAAGAAGAACCTTACACCGAAGTGAGTGAATATGGCGAATTTACATACCAATACCACGACGATGTAACTGCCCTTAATGGAGAGCCGCAAAACTATATTGCCATGATGAACGATTCCGTCATCTGGTTTATGGATAATCTCCCGGATAAATGGGTGCCGAAAGAAGGACATTACATCGCTGCGAATTGTTCCAAGACAATTCCTCTCGGAATTTGTTCAAAAGTGCGTTCCGTTACCCGCGACGCCGGAATGATTCGTGTCGAGCATGAACCTACCGATGAAGAAAACGTGTTCAAAATATTGAAGATGCGTCTCGACTTCAACTATATAGTGCCCGGAGTGTCCGATTTTGTTGAAGACAGTACAGAAGAATCACGGTCCACCCCTTCAATCAATCGCCCCGGGTTTTGGAAAAACGACTCCGTTTTTGTCGATATGTCGCTATATGAGCCCGGTGCACGCGCCGATGGCGTACATGAGGACAAGACAAGATTTCAGTTTAACAAGTCTTTTGACCTCCCCAACAAGAAAGTAATATATGTTGACCTTACTTATGAATCTACAGAGGTGGTTAAAGTTCATGAAGATAAAGACCTCGTAAAAGAATATAAAGAAGAATGGAACGACACTTATACCGAAAGAAATATTAAGATGCTCATAGGCTATGGTAATAATCCTGAAGAAGCATCTAAATCTCTTGCAAGTTTTCCCAAAAATGTCGGGGATATCAGAGGTATGATGAATTCTCTAAAGGCTGTCAAAGATTTAATGAGAATTACTAAAAGTGTTAAGTCTATCAATCCCGTTCTCAGCATCCCTTCTTTTCCAGCCGGTGTGATGTTTAGAGTGGATGTTTCTGTGGGATATACCATATTGGGTTATGGTGTTGCCGAAATGAAATATCGGTCGGAAACCCTCAGAAACGGATGTATTATTAATAAAGGAGAAAAGAGTGAAATCGACAATAAATTGGTGTATAATCCCGAGAAACCACCATTTTCCGATGTTACCAATATCCAATTTGGAGGCAGTGCCGATTTTTGGCTTCGTGGCAGGATTGGTGTCGGTGTTTTGGTGGGAAGTGAATTAGGCGGTGTTGGCGGTGTCATAGGCATCGAAGGTAAGGTGGGTTTTAAAGCATCTTTGGAAACCGAATCGCTCAACGACTATACTATTATCGACCGTCAGAATTTCAACGCTGGTTTATATGCCAATTACAGTGGCTTTGCCGAAGGCTTGCTGAAACTGGGACCTTTGGCTGTGAGCCTCGGCGACTTAAACTTCAACACCAAGGAGGTATCGGCAATGATTAATATGAAGGCGGAAATAAATGATAAAGAAACTAAGTCAAAATTGACTACCGAGGAAGTGGAATATGTCTTGGAAGACGAAAACGGCAATCCGCTTATCGACCCTTGGACTGGAACTCCGATGATTGGCACTCGAGACGAATTGGCGATTAACACATCTTTGAATTTTGACAAACTTGAAACTTTCTTCATTTTCCCTAAGATTGATAAAATGAATCAGCGTCCCGCATTGCGTATCTACGAGGGTGAAATCGCAAGTGGAAGCGGCAAATTCAAGCAAGAGGTAATAGACGAAGAGCTGGCTGCCGACAAAACATATAAATTTTCCGTTAATCTCAAAAAAGCAGGACTGAGTGAAACTGTAGGCGTTTATGAAGTTGTGCCGTGTATCTATGATAAAGGCTCGGGAATGACCACTGAATATCGAAATAATTCAATGATTGTTACACCCGGAACTCCCATAATTTCACAGCCCAAGTGCTATCAATGGTTTGGCAGAGAACTTTCCGTAGAGGTTTGGGAATATTATCTCGAAGAATACGGTGAAGAAGCTTTCAAAGGGAAAAAACGTGAAGACTTCACCGAATATGCCTTCACAACAGTTGTGGAACTCAAAAACGCTACCCGTATTAAAGAATGGGGAATGGAATTCCGATTGGAAGCTCCTGATGGTAAAGTTATCCTTGAAAAAGAATACTCTATACCGTTTGACGGACTATGCCGTGCCGGTAAATACACCATTATCACGACGTTTATTTCCGAACACAGACCTAAGTCTCCCAACACCGGCATTGATGCCTTATCTGTAACCGCTAAACCTTATTGCAAATACGATGGCGAAAAGAAATATTTTGCTCGCTCAAAATATATCAATTTATATTATCCCTCCGAGCGTAAAGGCGGTCCATACATTGTGGGAACTGCTATATCACAAGATTTATAATTGCAGGTGATATGAAACCCGCTGCACATATAATACTGTTTTTATCCTCACTCCTTGCCTCTGCACAAGGAGTGAAGATAAATATTCCCGATTCAATACAAAACCACACACCGCAAAATCCCAAGATTGAATTCAAAGAGCAAGAATATGATTTTGGCAGTTTTGAACCGGTAGGGAACGACACATTAAAGTCGCACTCTTTCCGCTTTTACAACACAGGACAGCAGCCGCTGGTAATCCTACACGTCGCAACCGGCTGCGGCTGCACTCGACCGCAATACCCCAAAACGCCTATAGAGCCGGGTGATTCCGGAATAGTCACCGTGAACTATAAAGGGTATGGACAACCGGTTGGCAGATTTCGCAAATCCGTAACGGTGTATTCAAACGACCCTCGCTCATATACACGCATTTTTATTCGTGGCGAATTGAAGAAATATGACTTGGAGACGGATTTATAACGATAAATAATGCATTAGTAAAATAGATTATTATCTAAAAATTTAGATAATATGAAACTGAACAGAATCCTTGCATTGTCGGCAGCCGTATCACTTGCATTAGCAATATAAATAATTGACACCAAAGAGGGTGTATCAATATAGCGTATACCCTACATTTTTCTGAGATTTACTTTTAGAGGCGCGATTAATAGTCGCGTCTCTATTTTTTCAATACAGTTAAAGTGTTTTTGAATGCAGATAAAGATAACGGCTTGCCAATATTGCATGAGTCATCCCTATTGAGAATTTTTCAGTTGCCAAATTAAGAAAGATTAAGAAATGTGAGCAGGTTTTTTGCCCAGGTAAAAAATTATCTTTGCAGCCAGAAATGCGAAGAATATGATATAATTTTTGCAAATAAATGTTTAGTCAGGTATAAATGCAGATTTTTTCATATTTTTTGCTTAATTTTGCAAGATATTTAGAAAGAAAGAAAAAAGTATGAGAATAAAGTCGATAATATTATCTATAATAATTGGTTTATCAGTGTGTTATGTATATGCTGAGAAGCCAGAGCCTGTGCTACCGTCTTATGCGTGGAGCATAAATGAGCCATTGGGACTGAGGGAGGAGTCTACGATAGATACTCTTTTTCAAAACTATCATCTACGGTCTGTGGCAGCGATGGCTTATCCAGCATACGCTACAACAGGAAACTTGGGAGCCGAAGGACTTAATTTGAAGTATTTTGACCGCAAGCCAACATCAGACTTCTTTTTTCAAGATGCGTTAAGTGCTTGGATGCCAAATTTTTATGAGCAGGTGTTTTATAATACTCGTATACCTATGACGCTTTTGTCTTATAATACGGGAGGAAGCCGAGATAATGGACAGGACAGGCTTTCGGGAACATTTTCCGGAAATATAAACAAAAATGCCCAGGTGGGAGCAATGCTTGATTATCTATATTCAAAGGGCAGCTATAACTATCAGGCAGACAAAGACCTTAGTTGGGGATTTAATGGCTCTTACATAGGTGACAGATATGAGTTTCAGGGGTATTTTAATCACTATAATTTTTTGAACAAGGAAAATGGTGGTATTGAAGATGACTTGTATATAACAGACCCGGCTGAAATACAGGGTGGTAGTACAAAGGTTGATTTCAAGACAATACCTACAAATCTTTCAAAGGCGCACTCAAAAATCGTGGCACAGAAATTTCTTATGAATCACAGGTATAAGGTTGGATTTTACAAGGAGGAGCATTTAGACGATACAACGGTGGTGAAGACCTACGTACCAGTATCCAGTTTTATATGGACTATGAAGTATGATGCGAGTAAGCATATTTTCAAGAATGATAACCTGTCTGAGGGTAAGGAATTTTGGGAAAACCAATATATAAATCCAAATGGGACGGATGACCGTACACAATATTGGGCATTGACAAATACTGTAGGTATTTCTCTTCTTGAGGGTTTTAACAAGTATGCGAAGGCAGGACTTGCGGCGTATGTGACGCATCAAATTCGCAGCTATACACAGGCTCCGGACACGGTGACAGGCACAGAGCAAGCAGCGGGACTGACACCGAATCCATTTCCTGATATCAAGGCAAAGGAAAAGCAAAACCTGATGTGGGTAGGCGCTCAACTGACCAAGCAGCAAGGTACTTATCTAACTTATGATGTCAAAGGAGAGATAGGACTTGTAGGTCCGGCATCCGGGGAGGTAAAGATAGACGGAAAAATCAATACGCGCTTTCCATTGTTAGGTGACACAGTAGGACTGACAGCGTATGGGAAGTTTGAAAACGTAGCACCGCCATATCTTTATAATAACTATGTTTCAAATCATTTTATTTGGAAAAATGACTTTTCAAAGATACGCAAGGTTCGCGTGGGTGGAATCTTGACGGTGCCATACACAAATACCCGGCTAAATATCGGAGTGGAAAATGTACAAAACTATATCTACTTTGACAAAACATGTAAGCCGGTTCAGCATAGTGGTAGTGTACAAGTGTTTAATGCAACACTGAGCCAGCATCTTGGATATCGCGCATTGAACTGGGATAATGAAATAACGTATCAGACATCGACGGAAGAGGGTGTGATACCTCTGCCAAAGCTTTCGATATACAGCAATGCCTATCTGACGTTTAAGGTGGCGAGGGTGCTTGATGTACAATTAGGTATTGATTGTTCGTATTACACAAAGTATAAGAGCGTTGCCTATCAGCCGGCAACTATGACTTTTTATAATCAAGACGAGGTGGAGTGTGGTGGATTTCCCTACATGAACGCATACGTAAACATGAAGTTGAGCAAGGTACGCTTTTACGTCATGATGTCGCACGTCAATCAGGGAATGACAGAGGATAATTATTTCTCTATGCCGCATTATCCTCTAAATCCGCGTCGCTTTTTGCTTGGCTTGACGATTGATTTTGCGAACTAAAATGCAGAGAAAAACGGGATGGAAAAGAAGGTATTAAAGACAGGTAGAATTGCGATATACATCGTGTTGCTGATAATAGTGCTGGCGGCGATGTGGGGTCTGAGAGAATGTTCGTCGCCGAGGTCAAATGCAATTGGACGAGCGGATGGAGATACTCTAAATGTTGCGATAGAACTTTCGCCAATAGCACTATCGATGCGAGAGGATACGCTGTGTGGGTTTCATTATGAACTAATCAGAGAAATATGCTCAGAACATTGTCGCCCGGTGAAAATCTCCGCATTTACGAACCTAAATTCCGCCTTGCGCCAGCTTGATGAGAGCCTTTTTGATGTGGTGATAGCAGATATACCGGTGACAACGAAAATGAAGGAGAAATATCTCTATACAGACTCAATATACATTGACTATCAGGTGCTTGTACGGCTAAAGGGAACTATAGAAAAGGGTTTTACACAAAACGACCTTGCGGGAGACACCATTTGGGTGCCAAAGGGTTCGCTTGCGGTGGAACGCCTCCATAATCTGTCAGAGGAGATAGGCGACACGATATACGTTGTGGAAGACGAGAAATACGGGGCAGAGCAGCTAATAATCCTCACAGCCTTGGGTGAGAGGAAGCAGGCGGTGGTGAATATGAAGTACGCAGAATCATTAGCTGCCGAATATCCTCAGCTTGACATATCTACAGCCATATCATTTAACCAGTTTCAATCTTGGGTATTGTCGAAGGACAATGTAGCACTGCGCGATAGCCTGAATGTATGGCTCAGGGAATATAAATCCACAGAACGATATGAGAAATTGTGCAAGAAATATTGGTAAATGCCAGTTTGCTTGTGTAAATAGAGTAAATGAAGATTATTAGACGATTATGTATTCGACCAAATTCAGCATAATATATAGCATGGCATTGTTTTTGTGAAAATGGTGTTGAATTTGTGAGGTAGTTTTTGTTGTATGAGAAAAAAGCAGTAACTTTGTAAATTAAATATTTGAATAATAATAAAAAGAAAATAGACCATATATGGAGCAATTAGCATCAAAGTACAGTCCCTCAGAAGTAGAGGAGAAATGGTATGAATATTGGATAAAGCACGACTTGTTTAAGTCAGTGCCAGATAGTAGAGAACCGTACACTATAGTGATACCGCCACCAAACGTGACGGGCATACTTCATATGGGTCATATGCTAAATAATACGATACAGGATATCCTTGTCCGCCGCGCTCGTATGGAGGGAAAGAATGCTCTGTGGGTGCCGGGCACAGACCATGCGTCTATTGCAACAGAAACAAAGGTGATAGCAAAGTTGGCATCAGAAGGTATCAAGAAGACAGACCTTACTCGCGAGCAGTTTTTGGAGCATGCATGGGCATGGACACATAAGCATGGTGGGATAATCCTACAGCAACTTCGTAAACTTGGAGCTTCATGCGACTGGAGCCGTACAGCCTTTACAATGGATGAAACACGCAGCAAGAGCGTGATAAAGGTGTTCTGTGACCTCTATGAGAAAGGACTAATCTATCGAGGACTGCGCATGGTTAACTGGGACCCACAAAACCGTACTGCAATCTCAGATGATGAGGTTTTCTTCGTGGAAGAGCAGTCAAAGCTATACTATCTGAAATATTATATTGCAGATGATGACATGACCGGTGAAACCGGAGATGAGCAAGAGGTTGTACACCGTGATGCTCAGGGTCGCAGATATGCGGTAGTAGCAACAACACGTCCTGAGACCATAATGGGCGATACGGCGATGTGTATAAATCCAAAAGACCCAAAAAACCAGTGGCTCAAGGGTAAAAAGGTGATAGTACCGCTTGTAGGTCGTGTAATACCAGTAATAGAAGACAGATATGTAGAAATTGACTTTGGAACAGGTTGCCTAAAGGTTACTCCGGCACATGATAAGAATGACAATATGCTGGGCAAGAAATACAACCTGGAGACCATTGATATTTTCAATGAAGACGGAACAGTAAGCGAGGCCGGAGGAATGTATGTTGGCATGGACCGATTTGACGTGCGCAAGCAGATAGCGAAAGACCTTGAGGCTGCCGGATTGCTTGAGAAGATAGAAGACTACACAAATAAGGTTGGTTTCTCAGAGCGCACGAAGGTTGCGATAGAGCCACGCCTGTCACTTCAGTGGTTTATAGATATGCGTCACTTTGCAGAAATTTCTCTGAAGCCGGTGATGGATGATATCATCAAGTTTGTACCAGAAAAATATAAAACAACATATCGCCTATGGATAGAGAATATCCAAGACTGGTGTATCAGTCGCCAGCTGTGGTGGGGTCATCGTATACCTGCATACTACTATAACGATGCAGAAGGAAAAGAGCAGATAGTTGTGGCCGAAAGCAAGGAACAGGCACTTGAAAAGGCTGTAGCCTCCTCAGGACTTTCACTCACAGCTGATGATTTGCGCCAAGATGAGGGAGCACTTGACACATGGTTCTCAAGCTGGCTATGGCCAATCACCCTTTTTGACGGTATCAACAATCCGGGTAACGAAGAGATAAAGTATTATTATCCAACTGCAACGCTCGTAACCGGACCAGATATCATCTTCTTCTGGGTAGCACGAATGATAATGGCAGGCTATGAATACGTAGGCAAGCAACCATTTAACAACGTGTATTTCACAGGAATAGTTCGCGATAAGATAGGTCGCAAGATGTCAAAGCAGCTGGGCAATTCACCAGACCCACTGGAACTTATTGCAAACTTTGGAGCAGATGGTGTAAGAATGGGTATGATGCTATCAGCACCGGCAGGCAACGATATCATGTTTGACGAGAAACTGTGTGAACAGGGACAATTTTTCTGCAATAAGATATGGAACGCATTCCGCCTAATAAAGGGATGGCAGACAGCAGATATACCCCAGCCAGAGGCTTCGCGAGTTGCAACAGAGTGGTTTGACTCAAAACTAAGCGAGGCAATACTTGAAATAGAAGACCTTTTCAGTAAATTCCGCCTGAATGAGGCACTTATGGCAGTATATCGACTGTTCCGCGATGAATATTCATCATGGTATCTTGAGATGGTAAAGCCGGCATATGGCGAGCCTATTGACAGTAAAACATATTGTCAGACACTTGAGTACCTTGACAAGTTGCTGCGTCTGCTCCACCCATTTATGCCATTTATCACGGAGGAGCTATGGCAGCACCTTGCAGAGCGCAAAGAAGGCGAGTCAATAATGTATGCATCGGTGCCAGTTGCAGGTGAAGTGAATAAGAAACTCCTTGACGATGTAGAGTATGCAAAGGAAATTATCGCCGGAGTTCGTGGTGTAAGAGCAGCCAAGAATATTCCGCAGAAAGATGCCCTCAGCCTGAGAATAATAGGTGATGAGCTGCCGTCATATCAAGAAGTGATAGCAAAACTTGCAAACTTGTCTGAGGTTGTAGCAGTGGCAGAAAAAGATGCGGCAGCAGCTTCATTTATGGTAGGCACGACAGAGTTTAATGTACCACTTGCGCAGAATATCGACGTAGAAGCAGAAATAGAGCGACTGAATAAGGAACTTGACTATCTACGCGGTTTCCTTGCATCAGTAATGAAGAAGCTATCAAATGAACGCTTTGTGAACAATGCACCGGCTCAGGTAGTTGAAGTAGAACGCCGCAAACAGGCAGATGCAGAAACTAAGATAGCCAACATAGAACAGACCCTCGCAGCGCTAAAGGGTTAGTCAGCAATGCGTAATTCTCACAAAAAGGTTAATCCATAATGAACTTAAATAAACTATATGAAAAATTCGTAGGTTCAGAGCCCAAGGGGATGACAGAATTGCCAGCCTCCGGCTCAAACCGACGATATTTCCGACTCACCGGGGAACAATCCATAATTGGTGCTGTAGGGACGTGTAAGGCAGAGAATGAAGCCTTTATATATATGGCAAAGCATTTCAAAGCCAAGGGTCTGCCCACCCCCGAACTTTATGCAGTGTCGGAAGACCGGATGTCTTATATTCAGGAGGACTTGGGCGACCTGTCACTTTTTGCAGCGATAGAAAAGGGGAGGCTAACACGCTCATTTGGCAATGAGGAGAAAGAATTGCTTATAAAGGTAATCCGTTTGCTTCCGGACATACAGTTTAAGGGAGCAGATGGCTTTGACTACAGTCACTGCTATCCAGCACCGGCATTTGACATGCGTTCCATAATGTGGGACTTAAACTACTTTAAGTATTGTTTCCTGAAGGCAACAGGGCTTGAATTTCAGGAGGATTTGCTTGAGGATGATTTTGTAGCCCTTGCCAAGACATTGCTTCAGGTGGATTGCAATTCGTTTATGTATCGTGATTTTCAGTCGCGAAACGTGATGATAAAAGATGGTGAACCCTGGTTTATAGACTTTCAGGGCGGACGCAAAGGACCATATTACTATGACCTTGCATCATTTCTATGGCAAGCCAAAGCAAACTTCCCGGATTCATTACGCTATGAGCTGATAGACCATTATATTGATGCTCTGAATAAGTATATTCAAGTAGATAAAGCGGTGTTTTATAGTCAATTACGCCACTTTGTACTATTCAGAACGCTGCAAGTTCTCGGTGCATACGGTTTCCGAGGCTATTTTGAGAAAAAGCCACACTTTATGCAGTCAGTGCCGTATGCGCTTGCAAATTTGCGGAATATAATAGCCACACCATTTGCCGAATATCCTTACCTTTCAGAATTGCTGACGCAACTTGTAAACATGAAGCAGTTTACAGATGATTTGCAGAAAAATGCACTGAAAGTGAAGGTGTTTAGCTTTGCATATAAAAAAGGTATTCCAAATGACCCATCGGGGAATGGTGGGGGATATGTTTTCGATTGCCGAGCAATCAACAATCCGGGTAAATATGAGCGCTATAAGCCATTTACGGGACTTGACCAACCGGTGATAAAATACCTTGAAGATGACGGGGAGATACTGAAGTTTCTTGACCATGTCTATCCTCTTGTAGATTCGTCAGTGAGCAGATATATAGAGCGAGGATTTACGTCGCTTATGATTTCTTTTGGCTGTACAGGCGGTCAGCACCGGTCAGTTTACTGCGCTCAACACCTTGCCGAGCATATCTCCAAAAAATATGGCGTACAGGTAGACCTTGTACATCGTGAACAAAATATAGAACAGTCATTTCCGGCAAAATAGGTATGCGTGCTTTTATCTTTGCAGCAGGTCTTGGTACACGTCTTAAGCCATTTACAGAGCATCATCCAAAAGCGTTGGTGCCTGTGTGTGGTGTGCCAATGTTGCAGCGAGTGATACTAAAGCTGAAAAATGCCGGGATAAAGGACTTTGTGATAAATGTACATCATTTTGCGCAGCAGATAATAGATTTCCTTGCGCAAAATGATAATTTTGGAGTCAACATCCTAATTTCTCACGAGGTTGAGCATCCTATGGAAACGGGTGGGGCATTGCTATATGCAGCTAACTTATTTAAAGGAGAAGAGCCAATCCTAATCCATAATGCAGATATTCTGACGGACTTTGACGTCAATGAGATGCTTGCCAAACACGAGAAATATGGTGCAGACGCAACTCTACTTGTAGCGCATAGAGAGTCTTCACGTCAGATATATTTTGACCGCAATACGCATGTATTGCACGGCTGGAGAAACCTAAAGACAGGAGAGTCAATTCCTGAAAATTTCACTGACTACGATGATTATGATAGCTGCGCTTTTGGAGGAGTTCATATTATTAATCCGTCAGTGTTACAGGAAATTCGGCATTATGCTACGACTGATGTCTTCCCAATATTCCCATTTTATCTGAGTGCTATTTCAAGGCTGAAAATAGTATCATTCATGCCGGAAAAGCCATATAATTGGTTTGACATAGGCAAGCCTGAAACACTTCAAAAAGCCGAGGACAGCTTAAGATTATTAGAGCATGAAAAATGACAAGAAATATGACTATCTGATAGTTGGAGCAGGGCTTTTTGGTGCTGTATTCGCTCACGAGGCAAAACTTGCGGGCAAGCGATGCCTTGTGATAGACAAGCGTGAACATCGCGGGGGAAACATATACTGCGAGAATGTAGATGGAATAAACGTACACAAATATGGTGCGCACATTTTTCATACAGACGACAAGGATGTGTGGCAATACGTAAATCAGTTTGTGGAATTTAACCGCTACACAAACTGTCCTGTAGCAAACTATAAAGGCAAACTCTATAATTTGCCGTTTAACATGAATACGTTTTATGCTCTGTGGGGTGTAAAGACTCCGGCAGAGGCACAGGCTAAAATAGAAGAACAGCGTGAGGAATTTGCACATATAACATCACCTAAAAATCTTGAAGAGCAGGCACTTACACTTTGTGGAAAAGATATATACTATACCCTGATAAAGGGCTATACTGAAAAGCAATGGGGTAGGGCGGCAACCGAGCTTCCGGCTTTTATTATCCGTCGTCTTCCTTTCAGGTTTACGTTTGATAATAATTATTTTAATGATGCGTATCAAGGTATACCTATTGGTGGGTATAATGCGTTGATAGATAATTTATTAGATGGAGTAGAAGTTCGGCTGTGCGAAGACTATTTTGAAAATCGTCGGGAATATGACAGTATAGCCCATAAGACGCTATTCACAGGCTGCATTGACCGCTATTATGACTATAAATGCGGTCATCTTGACTACAGAAGCTTGCGATTTGAGCATAAAAGCCTTGATGTAAGCAATTTTCAGGGTAATGCGGTGGTGAATTATACAGAGCGAGATGTACCATATACCCGAATTATCGAGCATAAGCATTTTGAGTATGGAACTCAGCCGCATACGGTAATCACATATGAGTATCCTGATGAATATGCGGAGGGAAAAGAACCATACTATCCAATAAATGATGAGGTAAATGGTAAGAAGTATGCTGATTACCTGGCTATGGCGCAGAGAGAGGAAAATGTGATATTCGGAGGTCGTCTTGCTACATATGTATATGCTGACATGGATGACACGATAGCAGCTGCGTTAAGGCTTGCAAATGAACAATTAAACAGACATTAAGACATGTTAGATAATCTCACACATCACCGCACGATATACGTAAATCCAGACTATAATGACGTAGCCGAATTTATGGAGACTTTGCCAGAACGGTTTGAAGCCGGCGAGGGAGAAGTGATTTATAAGGGCAGAAATGAGATACGTCTGATGAAGTGGGGTGAACATAATCTTGTGGTGAAATCGTTTACAAAGCCCTATATAATAAACCGAATAGCCTATGGCATACTACGCGGCAGCAAGGCAAAACGGTCTTACCTAAATGCGCTGTCTTTCCTCAGCATAGGTGTAGGTTCACCCCAACCAGTTGCGTATATGGATGTTCGAGACGGAATATTGCTGGATAAGAGCTACTATGTGAGCCTGATGTCACCATGCCCATATGTTTATGAAGACCTGTTCAGTACTCAAGCAGAACATTGCGAGGCTGTTTGCAGAGAGATAGGCAGGATTACAGCAATACTTCATAACAATGGCTTTGCTCACAAGGACTATGGTCGCAGAAATATTTTGTTTAAGATACAAGAAGATGGCAAAGCATACCTTGAAATTGTGGATTTAAACCGCATGACAATAGGAAAAATAGGTTTTCGTGATGGTTGCCAAAATTTTGAGCGACTGCCGGCTACTCCGCAGATGCAGAGGTGGATGGCAGAGGAATATGCAGCGGGACGCGGTTTTGATGCGGATGAATGCTATAAGCTGATAGTTGATTTCAGAAAGAAGGATAAAGGAACAGAAGAGATATGAAAATTAGTGCCGTAGTAGTAACATATAACCGCATTAACCTGCTTAAACGCACAGTAGATTGCCTTCGAGCAAATGGTCCTGTAAATGAGATTGTAGTTGTAAACAACGGAAGCACCGACGGCACTGCAGAATGGCTGGATACTCAGGCGGATATTCATGTAATACATCAGGAGAATGTAGGGGGTTCCGGTGGATTTTATACGGGGATAGACTATGCGTATAGCAGTGGGGCTGACTGGATATGGTGTATGGATGATGATGTGTTTCCAAGGGCTGACTGTATGGAGCGGTTACTTGAGCATATTGATAACCCGGAGATAGGTATTCTTGCACCACGCAGGCTGATAGATGGAGAAATTTTCTGCCATGATTTTCAGGGTTATAACTTGACAAATCCGTTCTCTTCAATGTATACCGGAAGGATAGAAAACAGTGCTGTGAATGGTCCGATTTTTATAGCGGGAACGGCATTTGAAGGACCTTTTATCCGCCGAGAAGTTGTGGAGAAGATAGGTCTTCCGACCCGAGACCTTTTTATATTCTGTGATGATACAGATTATTGCATTAGAACGCTTCAAGCCGGATATAAGATTTTGTATGTTCCTGACGCACTTATGGATAAGCAAAAGTTTTTCAGTGATGACGACTGGGCTGAGCGCAATCGCAAGAAGAAGTGGAAAAGGTTTTATCAGGCGCGTAATTCAGCGTACCTCAATCATCACTATGGCAAGAATTGGGGAGTTAAATATCTGCGCGGTTTCATAAATGTGTTTGGAAGTATAGCCACCGCCTTTTTTACAGCTCCATTTTCAAAAGCGTGGTCGTATAAAGATATTCCTGTACTATGGCGAGCTTATAGAGATGGGGTGAGTGAGAAGTTGGGCAAGATGTGATACATCAAAATTGACAAAAAAATCCGCCCCTGAAATAGTTTCAGAGGCGGAAATGTTATGGAAATGAATTATGAAAAATTATTTTCCTTCGTGTTCGTTATCAACGATGCCGGCAAGCTCAGGGTCAATCATGATGCGACCGCAGTATTCACATACGATAATTTTCTTGTGCATCTTGATTTCAAGCTGTTTTTGAGGCGGGATACGATTGAAGCAACCACCGCAAGCGTTACGTTGGATGTATACTACACCAAGTCCGTTGCGAGCATTTTTGCGGATGCGCTTGAATGCAGTGAGTGTACGCTCGTCAATTCGAGGTTCGATGTCGTGAGCCTTTTCGCGTAGTCTCTCTTCATCTTGTCGAGTTTCCGCAACGATTTCTTCAAGTTCACGTTTTTTTTCTTCGAGGATGTGGTTGCGGTCTACAAGGTTTTCTTCAATAGAAGCAATTTCTGCAGACTTGTTTTCAATGATGCGGTTGTATTCATTGATATGCTTTTCAGCGAGCTCGATTTCAAGAGATTGGAATTCGATTTCCTTTGAGAGGAGGTCGTATTCGCGGTTGTTGCTGACGTTGTTAATCTGCTCTTTGTAGCGGACGATTTTCATCTTAGACTCTTCTATTTTGGCTTTTTCAGCACCGAGCTTTTTGCGGACTTCATCGATTTCAGCCTTGAAATTAGCGATACGAGTCTGAAGGCGAGCGATATCGTCTTCAAGGTCTTGCACCTCGATAGGAAGTTCGCCACGCACGATTTTTATTCTGTCTATCTCAGAGAGAATAGTCTGAAGCTCGTAGAGTGCTTTAAGACGTTCTTCCACTGATAGGTTTTCTGATTTTTTTTCTGTTGCCATTATTTTAACAGTAAATTATGGGATTTTTTTCAATTTCAGATTTATAGACTGCAAAGTTAGGAATTTTTTCTGTAATAATATTATAAAAGATGTGTTTTGTGCACTTTTCAGTGTCAAAATGTCCTAAATCCATCAAAATAATGCTATTTTGATAGTCCAGGAAGTCGTTATGTTTGCAATCGGAGGTAACAAACATCTGTGCTCCTGCAGCAATGGCATCCGGCAAAAATTCGTGACAAGCACCGCCTCCGATAGCGATTCGTGATACTGTGGTGGAGTCGTCAAATCGGCTTACACGGGCAGTTGTGCTGTTGAAAATGTTTTTGACGTAGCTGATGGCATCTGTCACTTTCATGGATGTTGGAAGGTTTCCAACTACGGGACCTACGGCATCTCCATGTGGTGCAATCGCCACGATGTCTGTCAACCCGAGCATTTGTGCATCAGTCATTGAGACACCCATTATGGGTGCATTGTCAATAGCTGTATGGCAGCTATAAATAGTAATGTCGTGCTTCAGTGCTTTGCGTAGTACCATATCCATTCGGTGGCGTACAAGAATTTGCTTTGTTGCGTGGAAGAGTAGGGGATGATGCGTCACTATGAGGTTGCAACCTTTCTGAATTGCTTCGTCAAGAATATCCTCAGTAGCATCTACGCATATTAAAATTCCACTACATTCATCATCAGGGTCACCTACTTGAAAGCCGCAATTATCGTACCCCTCCTGAAGGCGGAGGGGCGCGATTTCTTCTATAATATTAGCTATATCCCTGTGTTTCACGGATTATTCCTTTATATCAATTTTCAGCGCAAGCTCGTCAAGCTGCTTTTGGTCTAATGCAGCAGGAGCGTCGAGCATTACGTCTCGTCCGCTATTGTTTTTCGGGAAAGCGATGCAGTCTCGGATGCTGTCAAGTCCGGCAAAAAGAGATACCCAACGGTCAAGACCGTATGCGAGTCCACCGTGAGGAGGTGCGCCAAACTTGAATGCATTCATAAGGAATCCAAACTGTTCCTGTGCCTTTTCAGGTGTGAAGCCAAGGATTTCAAACATTTTAGCTTGTAGCTTGCTGTCGTGGATACGAATACTACCGCCACCCACTTCGACACCGTTAATAACCATGTCGTAGGCGTCTGCTCTAACGGCAGCAGGGTCAGTATCAAGGAGTGCGATGTCTTCGTCTTTAGGGTGAGTGAACGGATGGTGCATAGCCATCAGTCGTTGTTCTTCGTCGCTCCATTCAAACATTGGGAAATCCACAACCCATAGGCAAGCGAACTGATTTTTGTCTCTTAGTCCGAGTCTGTTACCCATTTCAAGTCGAAGTTCGCAAAGCTGCTTGCGAGTCTTCATGGCGTCGTCGCCGGAGAGGATGAGGATAAGGTCGCCAGGCTCAGCAGCAAATGCTTCTTTTACTTTTGCGAGAACATCTTGCGAATAGAATTTATCTACGCTGCTTTTTACTGTTCCGTCTGCCTCAATGCGGGCATAAACCATACCTTTAGCACCGATTTGCGGACGCTTAACAAATTCTGTGAGCTGGTCAATCTGCTTGCGGGTGTATGATGCAGCACCTTTCGCGCAAATACCACCGATGTATTCAGCGTTGTCAAAGACAGAGAAGCCATAGCCTTTCAGAATGTCCATTAGTTCTACGAACTTCATTCCGAAGCGGAGGTCAGGCTTATCGCTGCCGTAGTATTTCATGGCTTCAGCCCAAGGCATTCGCTGGAAAGGCTCAGTGAGTTCAATTCCTCGTATTTCCTTGAAGAGGTGTTTAGCCATTCCTTCAAATAGATTTATAATGTCGTCTTGGTGAACGTAGCTCATTTCACAGTCAATCTGAGTGAATTCGGGCTGACGGTCAGCGCGGAGGTCTTCGTCACGGAAACACTTCACAATTTGGAAGTAACGGTCCATGCCAGAAACCATTAACAGCTGCTTAAGTGTTTGTGGAGACTGTGGAAGGGCATAGAATTGACCCTGGTTCATGCGCGAAGGTACCACGAAATCGCGTGCGCCTTCCGGAGTGGAGCCAACGAGCATAGGGGTTTCTATTTCAAGGAAGCCTTTGCTGTCGAGATAACGGCGTACTTCCATAGTCATTTTATGGCGAAGCTCCAAATTTTTGCGAACTGCAGTACGGCGGAGGTCAAGGTATCGATATTTCATACGGAGGTCGTCACCACCGTCGGTGTCGTCCTCAATTGTGAATGGAGGGATTTCACTCGGATTAAGCACACAAAGCTGTCCGGCAATGATTTCAATGTCGCCTGTAGGCAGGTTGGCGTTTTTGTTACTTCTTTCAGATACAGTGCCTGTTACTTGCACGACGTATTCTCGACCAAGGTGATTTGCAGCCTCGCAAAGGTCTGCGTTTACCTCGTTGTTAAACACGATTTGAGTGATGCCATATCGGTCGCGGAGGTCAACAAATGTCATACCTCCCATTTTACGCAAGCGCTGCACCCATCCGGCGAGTGTAACCGTAGTTCCTGCATCGCTTAAGCGGAGTTCTCCGCAAGTTTTAGTTCTATACATAGCTATATATTAAGTATACTTTATTTTTTGCGACGTAAAGAGTCTGTCTTGAAATCTGCACAAGATTTCAAGATGTAAAGTTACAACTTTTTTTGCAAATATCAGTTATTTACGGGCTAATTTTTTTCTACTGTGAAAAAACATTGCGAGAGAGAAATATATTACCGCTTGGATGCTTAGCCCAATAAATACGAGTGAGGTATGTTACCGGGTACTTTCGCAAAATCATGCGGTATAATGTTACTTCATGTTTATGAATGATGTGATGAGAGAGAAAAGTCGGTTGAAATTGTCGGCTGAGTAGTTTGAATTGCTGTCGCGAGGAGAATGGTAATCTTTTAGAAAACTACCTTCTGTGGAGAAGTATATTGATGGTACGCCTGCTTGGTCGAAAGCATAGTGGTCACTATTATCGGTCAGTTCCTGTATCGCGATATTAAAAGGCTTGTATTCGTCGTTGTTGTCGTTTATTTGCTTGATGATTTCCAGTTCTGACATTCCATTTTCGCTACATTCAGTGGCGAGATGGTCTCCATCATCGGCTATCATATCAAGGTTTATGACAAGTTTTACGTTCTCCAGCGGAATAGTAGGGTTCTGGCAGTAATAAAATGCTCCAAGAAGGTTAGCTTCTTCAGCATCAAGCCAAATGAATTGCAGGTTGCATTTAGGGCGGTGTGTACTGAAATATTTGGCAAGAACGCATAGCATGGCGGTACCACTTGCGTTGTCGTTAGAGCCATAGAAAATGTTGTCGCGTCCCATAAGTCCGAGGTGGTCGTAGTGAGCAATCAAAGTGATGACATCAGTTCCCATATCTGTGCCCGGTAGGTATGCGATTATGTTGTGACAGTCATGATTGAGGAGAAATTTTGAGTCAATGTTTATAGTAATATTCTGAGCATCTTCCGGAAAAGATTTGTCCACTCCAATAACCGGAACGGGTGTGGTGAAATATGAGCGAGCCTTAAAATACGGTATCAATTCGTCACTCTTTAGAATTATTCCGCCAACTTTTGTTGAATCAATTAGGCAAAGGTATGGTTTATATCTCTCAAATGGGTGCGCGGGGAGAGTACAGTATTTTGCCATATTTATTACGGCAAATTTGCCTGCGAGTTTGCCGCTATTTAGGTAGTTAATGAAATGTTCATGGGTAACGATTGAGTCAGGTACATACTGAATTGGGTAAGTACCGTGGCATGAAGGAGAAAATTCCTTTGCGGTGAAGTCAAATGTTGGGCGTAGTGCTTTGCCATCTATTTCTACAGCCATATCTTCTCTCATTACGTTCATTGGTATCTGGAAATGCTGAAGATAGGGCAGATATTTGTCTGCATTGTCTATGTCGTTCCACCGGCCTTCGCTCGCTGGCTTTACTGCTGATTTGTATGGAGGGTATGCGGGAGTTGGTGTAGTCAATTCACTCGCCATTGGCGTTAATCCTTCAATGTCTGAAATATAGTCGATGATATATTTGGCTGCATTTATGTCACCATTGGCAAAATCACTCCTACCGTAGTATTGAGGTGATGAAATTTCATCAATAATATTGGTGTATTCTTTTTGATAGTCAGTATTCGTGCAAGAGCACAAAGCAGTTGCTAAACACATGGCAAGAAATGTTTTGTAGTTCATTTGAGGATATTTGGATTTCTATTATCAAGTTAAATAGCGACTGAACACTTATTGGCAATCAGCATCATGTTTGAAAATATCGAGGAATTTGTCAATAACTCCGGGCGCAATTTTTTTGATATCAATTGAGATGTCGCGGGATAGCTTGCTGAGGAATATAATTGAGTAATTGAGCACAATGGCGATGTTTTCTTCCAGGTCTACGATGGCGTTGATGTGCCGTAGGTTTATTTTGCGGAAAGGTGAGTCGCAGCATACAGAGCCAATTTCAATGTCACGCTCATCTATATGTATGTGGTGATACTCCTCCGGAATGTCAAAGAGAAGGTTTATATCAAGGCAGTCAGGCGATTCGGGTCTACTACTGTATTTATCGTATAGGTATTGAATAGCTTTTTGTGATATCATATTCTTATGTGTGGTTTAAGGATGAGATATAAGCATAATGCGAGATGTATTATATTAGCGGTCAATTATATAACTAATAAATGTGAAAAATTGTTTGAAATATTTTAAGAAAAAATGTAAAAAAATAATCCCGATGAGAAAAATAACTCATCGGGATTATATAGAGAGTGAAAAATTATATCCTTATGCGAGGAAGCCGAGGAGTACACCTGCAGCAACAGCGGAACCAATAACACCAGCTACGTTTGGACCCATAGCGTGCATCAAAAGATAGTTGGATGGGTCGTATTCGAGTCCGAGGTTGTTAGAAATACGCGCAGACATAGGCACTGCAGAAACTCCTGCATTACCAATAAGCGGGTTGATTTTCTGGTCCTTGCGGAGGAATAGGTTAAATAGCTTTACAAACAGTACACCTGAAGTAGAAGCGATGATAAATGCCATGAAGCCGAGGAAGAAAATGAAAATCGTTTCCTTTGTAAGGAATGTAGTAGCCTGTGTAGAGGCTCCTACTGTCATACCAAGGAGGATAGTCACGATATCGGTCAGGGCATTGCTTGCAGTTTTCGCAAGGCGAGTTGTCACGCCGCATTCGCGGAGCAGGTTACCGAAGAAGAGCATACCGAGCAGTGGAAGACCGGTAGGCACAACAAAACAGGTAAGAAGCAGACCAACGATAGGGAATATGATTTTTTCATTTTGTGAAACGGCACGAGCAGGTTTCATCTTTATGAGACGCTCGTTTTTAGTGGTGAGGAGTCGCATGATAGGTGGCTGAATTACAGGCACGAGTGCCATGTAAGAGTAAGCCGAAACAGCGATTGCACCCATAAGGTTAGGAGCGAGCTTAGATGAAAGGAAGATAGCTGTAGGACCGTCAGCACCACCGATGATAGCGATAGCACCAGCCTGGTCCGGTGCAAAACCAATAGCGAGGGCTACCATGTATGCGCCGAAAATACCAAATTGTGCCGCTGCACCGATGAGCATAAGCTTAGGATTAGCGATAAGTGCAGAGAAATCTGTCATAGCACCGATACCAAGGAAGATAAGAGGTGGATACCAGCCTGCGCTTACGCCGTTATAGAGAATGTTTAACACAGAACCTTGTTCGTAAATACCGATTTCAAGTCCAGCTTCTGTGTTAAATGGAATATTGCCAATCAAGATACCGAAGCCGATTGGCACAAGGAGCATAGGCTCGAAGTTCTTCTTTATGGCAAGCCATATGAAGAACAGACCTACGGCGAGCATGACAAAGTGAGGGAATGTGGCGTTGTAAAAGCCTGTAAATTCCCAAAACTGAGTCAGGTTCGAAACTATAAAATCACCAAAAGATTGTTCCATTTTAGATTATGTGTTCTTTTAGGGTGAGAATTATTCGATTACGAGGAGAACGTCGTCTTGTAGAACGCTGTCGCCCTGCTTAACGTTGATAGTTTTCACTACACCGTCGCGACCGGCATGTATAGCGTTTTCCATCTTCATAGCCTCGAGCATGATAACGGTATCGGAAGCCTTAACAGAGTCGCCTTCTTTTACCTGTACAGATAGTACGGTTCCTGGCAGAGGTGCTTTTACGGCATTTTTGCCACCAGAAGTGGTAGGCTTAGCGATAACTTTGTCACCAGTCTCAGTGCGAGGAGCAGCAGAAGGACGTGGAGCAACAGACACTTTTACAGCAGGAGCTTTTTCAAGTTCTACTTTGTAAGGTACACCATTTACTTCCACTTGCGCCATATTGTCGTCGATGTCGCCGATAGTCACATTGTAGGTGTTACCGTTGATTTTATACTTATATTCTTTCATTTTACTTTGTCTTGAGATAAAATTAAGTCTTAAAATTATTTAGGGAGTCGGCGCATACCGTAGATTTTAGAACTCCATGGAGAGTAGCTTCGGCGTACCTTGTTGATGGTGAGTATTGTAGACTCCTGGTCGTGTGCGTCGAGATGCTCGTGAAGAGCCATTACGATAGCAGCGATTTCTTCACCTGAGTCAGCAAGGTTGCCCTTAACTTCTTCAGCAGTAACGCCTTGTGATTCGCGCTTGTTTCGGCGTGCAACAGCACTACCGATTTTGCTGATGAGCAAGAAGCTAAGACAGAGCACGAGCAGCGCGGAGAATACCACGCCCATTGCCATAAGAGCCATTGAAAAACCGTGAGGGTCTTGCTTTGCAAATGTTTCAATCTTATTGTTTACATCGCGGATGACATTGTTGCTTGAAGGGGTGATGTATTTATCACCTACATCATTGCGGATTTCCCATTCGCCTTTTCCGTCGATACTACGTGCATATGATTGGTCTGCGCAAAGAGTTGCGGGAATTGTGACCTCGTCAATCAGTGTAATACCGTCTGCGTCGTACACGCCAATCCAGTTTTCTTGTCCCGGTTTGAGGGTGAAATTCAAGTGGAACGTACCGCGGCTTGGGCATCCGTCAGCCCAGAAGATGACGTGCTGGCGCTTAGGTATGCGGGTATTGACGTCGCCCAGTGGTACAGGGTATTTTATCGGATTGTTCTTGTCGTCAGTGATATATACGCTGGAGATTTCGAGGGGAGCGTGAGTGGAGTTGAAAAGCTCAATCCAAGCATGACGCTGACCGAAATCGTCAATAGCGTTGTTTTCATTGATGACCATCACCTCGTTGATTTTCAGTCCGCTACGGCTCTGTGCGAAGACGTTTGCAGAAAAGGCAAAGAGGGTGATGATTAATATTACTAAACTCTTTTTCATCTCACTACAATGGAATGTTGCCATGTTTCTTGGCCGGATTTACTACCTTCTTAGTTGCAAGCTGCTGTAGAGCGCGGATTATGCGGAAACGAGTGTTTCGAGGTTCGATAACGTCGTCGATATATCCGTATTTAGCAGCGTTGTAAGGGTTGCAGAAGAGTTTGTTGTATTCTGCTTCTTTTTCTGCGAGAACCTTTGCAGGGTCTTCGGCAGCTTTAGCTTCCTTAGCGTAAAGTACTTCTACAGCACCAGCGCCACCCATAACAGCAATTTCAGCAGTTGGCCATGCATAGTTCATGTCGCCGCGCAGCTGCTTACAGCTCATCACAATGTGGCTACCACCGTAGCTCTTGCGGAGGGTAACTGTCACTTTTGGCACTGTTGCTTCACCGTAAGCGTAAAGCAATTTAGCACCGTGTAGGATGACAGCGTTGTATTCTTGTCCTGTACCAGGGAGGAAGCCCGGAACGTCAACAAGTGTAACAAGTGGAATATTGAAAGCGTCGCAGAAACGTACGAAGCGAGCACCTTTGCGTGATGCGTTACAGTCAAGTACACCTGCGAGGTATTTAGGCTGGTTTGCAACAATACCAACGCTCTGACCGTTGAAGCGAGCGAAACCAACGATTATGTTTTTAGCATAGTCGCGCTGTACTTCAAGGAACTCACCGTTGTCGATGATAGCTCCGATAACCTCATACATATCGTAAGGACGGTTTGCAGAGTCAGGAATGATTTCGTTGAGAGAATCCTCGAGTCTGTCAATAGGGTCTGTACATTCTACGAGTGGAGCCTCTTCAAGGTTATTCTGTGGAATGAAGCTGAATAGCTTACGAGTGATTTTAAGAGCGTCTTCGCCGTCTTCAGCAGCGAAATGTGCTACACCACTCTTTGATGAGTGAACTTCAGCGCCGCCGAGAGCGTCTTGGCTTACATCTTCACCAGTTACAGTTTTTACAACTTTTGGTCCGGTGAGGAACATGTAAGAAATTCCTTTAGCCATGATAGTGAAGTCTGTGAGTGCAGGAGAGTAAACAGCACCACCTGCGCAAGGTCCAAGAATGCATGAAATCTGTGGAATAACACCGGATGCCATGATGTTGCGCTGGAAGATTTCAGCGTATCCTGCGAGTGCGTTAATACCTTCCTGAATACGAGCGCCACCAGAGTCATTAAGTCCGATAACTGGTGCACCCATCTTCATAGCCATATCCATGATTTTGCAGATTTTGAGAGCCATAGTCTCAGAAAGGCTACCACCGAATACGGTGAAGTCTTGTGCAAAAACATAGACAAGGCGACCTTCGATTGTACCATAACCGGTTACAACGCCGTCGCCTAAATATGATTTTTTGTCTTGTCCGAAGTTAGTACAACGGTGACGAACAAACATGTCGAGTTCTTCAAAACTGCCTTCGTCAAGGAGTTGAGCGATACGTTCACGGGCTGTGTATTTACCGCGTTCATGCTGTTTGTCGATAGCTTTTTGACCACCACCGAGGCGTGCCTCTTCGCGTAGCGCAATAAGCTCTTTTACTTTTTCAAGTTGACTGCTCATTTTGTAAAGTGTCTTTTTATATGTGATTGAAATAATTTACGGAATATTAGCAACCGCATTTTTTAGGGTCTTCGCAAAGCTCAACGAGTGTGCCTACAGTTGATTTCGGGTGGAGGAATGCGATGTTAAGTCCTTCAGCGCCTTTGCGAGGAGCCTTGTCGATGAGGCGGCAGCCTTTGCCTTCAGCCTCAGCCAAAGCATTAGCCACTCCGTCTTCTACAGCGAAAGCCACATGTTGTATTCCGCCGCGACCACCGTTGTTTGCGATGAATTTAGAAATAGCGCTGTCTTCTGCAGTGCCTTCGAGGAGTTCAATCTTAGTCTGACCAACCTGGAAGAAAGCAGTGCGTACTTTCTGGTCTGCAACTTCTTCGATAGCGAAGCATTTAAAACCGAGGATGTTTTCGTAGAAAGGAATAGCCTCATCAAGTGATGGAACTGCTATACCGATGTGTTCAATATGAGAAATATTCATAACAAATGGTATTATTTTGTAAATAAATAAGTTAATAATCAGTTAATTACGCTCAAAATCGAGCGGAGTGTATCTCTCGGATACACTTCACCCTCTTTTTCACGATGCAAATTTAACAATTTTATCCCACATTTTACCTATATTTATAAAACTTTTTTATTTCCATATTCCGCTAATATTGGTAATTTAAGCAATTATAGTGGTATTTTCGGCACAATCATTCCGTTTAGGTGTCTTTTTGCAAATGTGTGGTATTAAAATCTTTTGATAATGGCTTATTTTTTTGAAAGGAATTGCGGAATAAATGCTTTTAATGAATAATTGAACTTGTCATAATATGATGTTAAACAAGTTCAGAAGTCCAAGAATGAATGCCGTAAGTATTGGTAATTCGCTGCTTTCGAGCCAAGAGTGAAAAATGTCTTCTTTTGTTGCCATAATATTTTGTTTGTTAAATTACGAACAATGTTTGAATTGGCAAAATTATTTTCTTATTTTTTGAGGTTGTTTATCTTACGGCAATAAAAAAGTGCCTCAAAACAGATACTTTTGAGACACTTTTGATGTTTTTATTATTTAAGTCGGAGCCGCTATCTATTAGAAGAATAAAGCTGCGGTGATTGTCCAGCAACGGTTTTTAGCGGAATATTGTGCATTATCTCCGGAAGCTGATTTGCTGAGACCGAATCCGTAGGTAGCACCTACTTGTACTTTGCTGAGAAGTTCAACTCCGGCACCAACAGTCCATGCGGTGTCAAATGTCTTGTTTTTCCATGCTTCATTGATATTTTTCTTTGAGACGAGGAATGAGAAGTCAGGGCCGGTAGTGATGAAAGGAGATACAATTTTGCTAACCGCAGGGATTCCAATTTTCCATTTAAGGTTAATAGGGATGTCGATATAGTCACGGTTTTCAGATTCTGTAATATTGTTATCACCACCTACGGGGACATCTGCGGAACGGCGAGCGTAAAGGAGTGATGCGTCAACACCTATGCCGATAACGGGTACTGTAAATTCAGTAACTACACCGCCAGTAAAACCGGTCTGGTTGCTTGATTCAAAGACATCCTTGTTAAACTTCAAATCGTTGATGGCAACACCGGCTTTTACACCAAATCTAAATTGTGCCATGGCTGGGGTAGCGAATAGTGCACAAAGTGCTATTGCTACGAAAAGTTTCTTGAATAATTTCATAATTGTAATCTATTAATTTGCTTTTTCTGTATGTTAATTTGTGCAAAGGTAAAAAATATTATTGATTATTGCAATTTTTTTTATAACTTTGCGAGGATATATACCAAATAAGGTAATTGAATATAAAATGACAACGGAAGAAAGACTTAACATAGAAGAGAAGGTGATACAGATGCTGCGTACGGTTTTCGATCCTGAAATCCCAGTAGATGTGTATAGCCTGGGGCTTGTCTATAAAATTGACATCAATGATAATGCTGACCTTAATATCGATATGACGATGACAGCTCCGAACTGTCCGATGGCAGACTTTATAGTAGATGATGCGAGATATAAGCTTGAGTCAATTAAGGAGCTAAATAGTGTAACAATCAACATCGTGTTTGAGCCAGAGTGGACGAAAGACATGATGAGTGAGGAGGCAAAGCTTGAGCTTGGTTTTTTGTGATGTCTGTACATTATATCATCCGTATTTCAATATCATAGATGGATAAGTCTGTTTATTTCATATCAGACCTGCACCTCGGTGCAAAGTATCTTATTCCGCCGCTTGATTATGAGCGTAGAGTGGTTGAGTTTCTCTATTCGATAAAGGATAAGGCATCGCATTTATATCTTTTGGGCGATATACTTGACTATTGGTTTGAATATTCCACGGTAGTGCCGCGTGGATATGTGCGTTTTTTTGGCGCACTTGCATCACTTGCCGATTGTGGAGTTAAATTGACGTGGATAGTAGGAAATCATGATATATGGCTGTTTGATTATCTTCGCAACGAGATTGGAATGGAGGTCGTGGATGGTGGTTTAGTGGTGGAACATTCAGGAAAGCGCTTTTATTTAGCCCATGGCGATGCACTTGGAAGTTTGAAACCGGGATTTAAATTTATAAGGGCAATATTTAGGAATAAATTTTGTCAATGGTTTTATAAGCTTATACCACCATGCTGGACAGTCCCCTTTGCACATGCCTGGTCTGCACATAGTAGGGAGAATGGTAAGAAATATGTGGTAAAAGAGCCTGAATCAGACCGTTATGTGCAGTTTGCGTATGAGTATAATGCTCAGAATCCAGGTTCCGAGGCAGATTTCTTCGTTTTTGGGCATCGGCATGTTGTTTTTAATTATCATCCTGAAAAGATGCCTAAGTCTGCCGTGATTATACTTGGAGACTGGATTGACCACACTACATACGGCGTTTTTGATGGTCAAAACTTTAATTTGAGGGAATTTTAATTACAAATTGTAAGTTGTCTTTTAAATTAATAAAAATTAACATACTGATATTGAATTTGTAAATTGTGTATAAATATCTGAAAATCAATAGTATAAGGTTTTGGTGCTATGAAAAGAATGAAATGTGATAAAAAAGTATGTTGAAAAACATAAAAAAAAATTTTGTCACGTAAAATAAAAGTACGACCTTTGTAGCGCAAACCTAAAACAATCTTTTTTACCTTAGAAATTGTACCTATTGGAAACGAAAAAGGAGTCTTGTGAAAGGCTCCTTTTTATATTATAGGCTCTAATTTTGAGGTATAAAATATAATTTTAGTAACATATTGTAAGTTAATTAAATTTTTATGAAATGAAGTCGGATAGGATTACATTGAGGTCTTGGCGAGATAGCGATGCGGAAACTTTATATAAATATGCGAGTGATGAGGAAGTGGGTACACGTGCCGGATGGCAGCCACATCGTTCTGTAGAAGAAAGTTTAAGTATTATCAAGACGGTATTTAATAATCCAACAACATGGGCTATTGAGCTTAATGAAACGGGAGAGGCGATTGGCGCGATAGGTTATGGACCGTCTTGCGATTGCTCTTTGCCGGCGTGGGAGGGAGAGCCTACTGTAGGCTACTGGGTTGCGAAACCATTTTGGGGAATGGGCATTTGTACGGAGGCGTTACAAATGATTATAGATTATGTGAAGAAAAATACTGAAATATCTTCACTCATCAGTGGTCATTTCATTGATAATGCGGCATCAGGACGAGTGATGGAAAAATGTGGTTTTATAGCGACGGGGGATATATGCTATGACCAAACTCTATATATGGGTGAAGACAAGCCAATTAGGGTTTTGCGATTAGAACTACAATGATAAGCCGAAATGGCGAAATCGGTGAAAAAATTGGTCAAATAATAGAAAAATTTGCATAATTAACTGCTATGTAAATAATTTTGAGTAACTTTGCAGTCTGAAAAAAGAAAAGAAATCCATCAATGGAAATTATACGTACAACAAGCCGACTTTCAAGTCTTACAAAAGAAGCGAAGGCTGCGGGGAAAGTTGTAGGACTCGTTCCTACAATGGGTGCGCTGCATGCGGGGCACTTATCCCTGATACAGCGAGCAAGAAAAGAATGTGAGTATGTAGTGGTAAGCGTTTTTGTTAACCCTACGCAATTCAATAATGCGAACGACCTCAAAACTTATCCTCGCACAGAGGATGCGGACTGCGAACTACTCAGGGGCGCGGGAGTAGATATAGCATTTATCCCATCGGTAGAGGAAATATATCCAGAGCCAGATACGAGAATTTTTGACCTTGGAGAAGTGGCAAACGTAATGGAAGGTCCGATGCGTCCAGGTCATTTCAATGGTGTAGCTCAGATAGTAAGCAAACTATTTGCGATGGTTAATCCGGATAAGGCTTATTTCGGAGAAAAAGATTTCCAGCAGATTGCGGTCATACGCCGTATGGTGGAAATATGCGGTTTTGATATTGAAATAGTTGATTGTCCTATCAAGCGCGAGGATGACGGTCTTGCACTGAGTAGCCGAAACGTGAGGTTGACGCCTGAAAACCGTGCGATAGCTCCGATGATTTACAAGACGCTGTGTGAAAGTGTGGCGTATGCAAAAAGTCATACCGTTGACGAAACACGCAAGATGGTGATAGACAATCTCAATGCAGTAGACGGTTTTGAAGTTGAATATTACGAGATTGTAGACCCTATAACAATGCAGCCGATACACGAGTGGAAAGAATCTGTTAATGGAGCTCCACATGGGTGCATCACCGTGTATTGCGGTGAGGTGAGACTGATAGATAATATAAAATATTGATTTATAAAGTATGTATATCGAAGTATTAAAGTCAAAAATTCATCGTGTGACAGTGACAGAAGCGCGACTTGATTACATTGGCAGTATCACTATAGACGAGGACCTGATGGACGCGGCAGGCATAATCGCCGGCGAGAGGGTTTATATAGTGAACAATAACAATGGAGAACGACTTGACACTTACGTAATAAAGGGGAAGCGAGGTTCAGGCGTGATTTGCCTCAATGGAGCTGCCGCAAGAAAAGTGCAGCCGGGAGACGTGGTGATAATAATGAGTTATGCCACTATGTCGTTTGAAGAAGCGAAGACGTTTAAGCCCAAAGTGATTTTCCCTGATACAAAAACAAATAAACTTATTTAATAATATATCCGCAATACAACAGATATGTTTGAAAAACTTAGCGAGAAATTAGAGAAATGCCTACAGACCCTAAAAGGTCAGGGTCGCATAACAGAGATAAACGTAGCGGAAACGCTGAAGGAAGTGCGGCGTGCACTTGTTGATGCCGACGTAAACTACAAGATAGCAAAGGAATTTGTCAGCAGTGTGAAGGAAAAGGCACTCGGACAGAATGTCCTCACGGCATTGAAGCCAAAAGAACTCATGCTGAAGATAGTATATGATGAACTTACTATCCTCATGGGTGGCGAGGCTGTTCCACTGAACCTTAGCGGCAATCCAACAGTAATCTTGATGTCGGGTCTGCAGGGTTCAGGTAAGACAACACTTTCCGGAAAGCTCGCAATGAAGCTGAAATCGGAAAAGGCAAAGCGTCCGTTGCTTGTTGCGTGCGACGTATATCGTCCTGCCGCTATAGACCAGCTGAAAGTGCTTGGAGAGCAAATAGGAGTGCCAGTATATACTGAAGATGGCAATAAGAATCCTGTAGAAATTGCGAAAAATGCTATCGGCTATGCAAAGGCAAACTATATGGACCTCGTCATCGTCGATACTGCCGGACGTCTGGCAGTAGACGAACAGATGATGAATGAGATTGAGTCTATCAAGAAGGCAATTAATCCTAATGAAATTCTTTTCGTTGTGGACTCAATGACAGGTCAAGATGCAGTAAATACAGCTAAGACTTTTAACGACAGACTTGACTTTGACGGCGTAGTGCTTACAAAACTTGATGGTGACACTCGCGGTGGTGCGGCCCTTTCAATCCGTACGGTTGTCAACAAGCCGATTAAATATATTGGTACAGGTGAAAAGCTTGATGCGATAGATGTGTTCCATCCTGAGCGTATGGCTGCTCGTATTCTTGGACAAGGCGATATTATGTCTCTTGTAGAGCGTGCGCAGAACGTAATCAGCGAAGACGAGGCAAAGCAGATTCAGAGCAAAATCGTAAAGAATCAGTTTAACTTCAACGACTTCCTCAACCAGATACAGCAAATCAAGAAGATGGGTAACATAAAGGAACTCGCTTCGATGATTCCGGGTGTAGGTAAGGCGATAAAAGACCTTGACATTGACGACAATGCATTTAAGAGCATTGAGGCGATAATCCGCTCAATGACAGAAAAAGAACGTGTTAATCCTCAGATTATCAATGGTTCACGCCGCCAAAGAATTGCGAAAGGTTCCGGTACAAGCTTGCAGGAGGTCAACAGGCTGCTTACACAGTTTGAACAGACACGCAAGATGCTGAAAGCAGCGTCACAGTTTAAGGGTAATCCTATGAAGCTGATGCGTGGAATGAGGGGTGGAAGGTAAATACGTTTCCAGAAAATATAATATGATAATAGACGGTAAAAAAATTGCTGATACCATCAAGCAGGAGATACGGGCAAAGGTTGACTCACTCGTATCATCGGGACAGCGTCCCCCGCATCTTGCGGCTATTCTTGTGGGGCATGATGGTGGCAGCGAAACATACGTGGCACATAAAATTCGTGCTTGTGAGCAGTGTGGGTTTATATCCACACTGCTTCGTTTTGAAAGCGACGTGGAAGAAAGTGAATTGCTTTCAGCAATCCACAAGTTAAACAATGATGATGGAGTAGACGGTTTCATCGTGCAACTACCATTGCCACGCCACATCAATGAGCAAAAAGTGATTGAGGCAATAGACTATCGTAAGGATGTTGATGGATTCCATCCAATCAATGTCGGTCGAATGTCTATCGGCTTGCCGTGTTTTAGGTCTGCGACTCCCGCGGGAATCATGATGCTTCTTGAGAGATATGAGATAGAGACTAATGGCAAGCGATGTGTGGTGCTGGGAAGAAGCAATATCGTTGGCAAACCGGTTGCCACTTTGCTGATGCAGAAAGGATACCCCGGCAATGCAACAGTCACAGTCTGCCATAGTGCGACAAAAGACTTGAAGGATATATGCCGTGAAGCGGACATTATTATTGCTGCGCTTGGGAGTCCAAAATTTGTCACTGCCGATATGGTGAAGGATGGTGCAGTAGTGATAGACGTTGGTACCACGAGAGTAAAAGACGAAACACGAAAATCGGGCTTTAAGCTCACCGGTGATGTGGATTACGATAATGTAGCGCCTAAATGCAGCTATATTACGCCTGTTCCCGGTGGTGTAGGTCCGATGACTATAGTATCGTTGATGAACAATACTCTTCTTGCTGCTACCCACGCTATTTATTAATATTTTTTAATACCATGAACGAGTTCTTGCTATCATTGACTCTTGGACTGCTATATCCCGGAATGCAGCCACAGGAGGCTACGCTTCTTTTTGCGGGAGATGCAATGCAGCACATAGCTCAGATACAATCGGCAAAGAAGTCGGGTGATGTGTATGATTATACCGGGTGTTTCAGCGAGGTGAGGGATTATATTTCAGCTGCAGATTATGCTGTGGTGAATTTTGAGACTACACTCGGAGGAAAACCTTACGCCGGCTATCCATGTTTCAGTTCGCCGGATAGCTTTGCAGATGCACTCTCAGATGCGGGTTTTGACCTTTTCCTGAATGCGAATAATCATACACTGGACCGCAATAGCCGCGGACTCGAAAAAACGATAGAAACCCTTGACAAAAAGGGGATTTCACATATCGGAACTTATAAGAATGCAGCTGCACGTGATTCTGTTTTGCCATTTGTGAAAGATGTGAAAGGTTTTAAAATTGCATTTCTAAACTACACCTATGGCACAAATGGAATAAAGCCAAATAAAGTGGTAAAAGTGGATTACATAGACACTTTGCAGATGAAATCAGATATTGAGAAGTCTCGCGAAGCCGGTGCGGAATTGGTGACTGTAGCTGTTCATTGGGGTGACGAATATAAACTATTACCAAACAAAACGCAGAAACGTATTGCCGATTTCCTTTGCAGGCAGGGAGTTGATTTAATAATTGGCGGACACCCTCATGTGGTGGAGCCAATGGAAATAAGGCATCTTGATAAGTATGATAAGGATTGTCTGCTTGTGTATTCTCTTGGCAATTTCATATCAAACATGAAAACGAATGATACGCGAGGCGGTGCACTTGTGAAAGTGACTTTGCAGCGAGATGTGAAGGGGAGGGCGGTGATTAAGGCTGCAAATTATGCGTTAGTATTCACGCTGCAGCCACCGGCAAGCAAACAATTCCAGGTAGTACCAGTTGAGTCAGAAAGTACTTCGCTTATGAAGCATGCATGCAATGTGTTTGTGAAAAATGCAGAGGCAGTTTTCAAAAAGCATAACATAAAAGTTGAGCGTGAGTCAGCGATTGTGGAAGAGTGAAAGGCGTCTTTGTTTACGTTGTTTTTGGCAGGGATAATACACCAGATTTTAGTGCAATTACGGCGAGGATAGCAACGATAGAGCCAGTGTATCCGATGAATGAGATGTCAAGGTGGGTGCAGACGGCACCGCCGAGGTATGTGCCGGTGCCAATGCCAAGGTTGTAAATTCCGGAAAAGATAGCCATGGATACGGCGGTGCCGATGCGAGGGGAGCGGACTATTATTTCGTTTTGCATGGCGACGTTAAATGCAGTGCAAGAAGCACCCCAGACAATGCAAGCAGCAATCGTGAGCAGAATGCTGCCGGAGCAGATGTGGAGGAGAGCCATAGAAATTGCCATAAAAATCATGGTCAGGTGGTCGAATGCTGTAGTGTTTTTCTTGGAGAATTTGGCGAAAATAACACTGCCCAAAAAACCTGCAGCTCCATATACCATAAGTGTTGTAGTGACCATGTTTTCGCCCATTCCAGCCACTTTAAGCAAAAAAGGCTCAATGTAGCCATAGCAGGTGTAATATGCGAGTGGTATTGCAAATGCAAGAATGTATACTGTAACTAATCCTTTGTTTTTAAGCAGAATAGGAACTTGTCTAAGCGAAAATTTTCCCTCGCTCTGTACACGCGGAAGTGTAAAGCAGATATATATCAGTGTGGCAAAACTGAAAATTCCGATGCTGAGGAATGTCATTCTCCATCCAAGCCACAATCCAATCATTCGCCCGATAGGCATTCCGAGAATCATGGCAATGCTCGAGCCTGTCACTATGGTGCTGAGAGCTACAGCCTGATATTTTTGAGGCACAATTTTTACGGCAAGTGGTGATACTATAGCCCAGAATATTGCATGGCAACATGCAACGCCGATACGCGATGCCATGAGCATGGCAAAATTCTGTGAAAAGTATGAACACACCTGGCATAGTGTGAAAAGTGCTACGAGGATTATCATAAGTTTTTTCATCTCCATTTTGGATGTCCATACCATTAATGGCAGTGACATGAGCATTACCATCCAAGCATAAACTGATATTAGCATACCTGCTCCAGCCTCGGTGAGATGAAAATCATTTCCAATGTCTGTCAGCAAGCCAACGGGGATAAATTCAGAAGTGTTGAAGATAAATGAGCAGAAGTTTAGTCCGATAAGCGCTATCCAGTGTTTTGCCGTCATTTTTTCGTTCATTTTGGTTATGAGATTGATTTGGATTTCCGATAAAGTTGGTAACTGTTTATGATGTTCTGCCAAGCGATATATGCGGCGGGACCGACAGATGTGACCGGGTTAAAGAATGTGAGGCACATCCAAACAGCGAGGACGGTATTTTTCTGTCCCAGTCCTTGTGCGCCTACGATTTTGTCGCCATATTTGTTTCCGAAACGTCTGCCTATGTAGAATTGCAAACAGCATACAATTAGAGATGCAAGTGCCATCAAAATCATAATGGTGACATTTTCATGATGGCGTATGACGTAGCTTACGGCGTTTCCTACTACGATTAGCAGTGATATGGACCAGATGTAAAATGAAATGGACTGGTGCTGTGAAATTGCGTTGTGAATGCGCGGAGTAAATCGCCGCATGAGTAGTGCTAATGCGAGGGGAGCGAGAATGAGTGGCACAACCTGCATGAAAATTCTTAGAGTAGCAGACCATAGTGAGATTTCACTGTTGCCGCCAAGAGTGCTGAATAGGATAGGTGATAAAACAGCAACAGCGAGGTTGCTGACGATAGAATAAGTGGCAAGCCTTGTGACACTTCCTCCGAGCATGCCAGTGACAACAGGTGCTGCAGTAGCCGTAGGGCAGAAAATACAAACAAATGTGGCAATAGCAAGGTCTTTGCTTGCGGGGAGGAGACAGAAGTATACTGCAAGTGCACCTATCACCTGGATTGTCAAAAGAGCCCACGAGAGGCGAGTGATGGTAAATTCGGATAATTTCACTTTGCAGAAAGTGATAAACAGCATGATAAAAATCAGATAAGGGGCGAATGGCGACAGATAGCCTATCTCCTCGTGAAATATCACACCGAGTATCATAGCCAGTGGTAACATAAATGGCTTTATGCGGTTTCTTAGAATTGCACCTTTCATATCGTAAATTTTAATTGACATGTCCACTTAGTATGGACTTGCCCAAAAAACAGTGCAAAGTTACGAAAAAAAATTACTACCTTTGTGGTGATTTTTTGAAAATAATATGGAATTAGGAAAATATAATAGTTTGGCGATAGTCCGGAAAGTGGATTTCGGGGTATACGTTGATGGAGGGGATGGGGTTGAAATCCTTGTTCCTGCGAAATACCTAAGCGGAGATGAGCAGATAGGCGATGAAATAGAAGTGTTTGTGTATCGAGACTCAGAAGACCGCCTTGTGGCTACAACGGAAACTCCGGTAGCAAAAGTAGGAGAACTTGCGTATATGACTGTAAAACAGGTGAATGATGTAGGTGCTTTTATGGACTGGGGCGTTCAAAAGGATTTGCTTGTGCCATATAGTGAGCAGCGTAACAGATTGCGTACAGGAGGAAAGTATTTGGTTTATGTCTATGTTGATAATGTTACACAACGAATAGCAGGCACCACCAAGGTTGAAAAATACGTTGGCAATCTTTTCCCAAAATATTGGCGTGGCACAAAGGTTGACTGTATATTTTACAAGCAGACGGAGATAGGCTACCGAGTTATAGTTGATAATGCACACTATGGCATACTCTACTATGATGAGGTGCATGGTGAAATTCCCGAAGACTGCCATTTTACAGCATTTGTGAAGTGTGTGCGTGAGGATGGAAAGATAGACTTGACAATGTCAGACCGTGCGGATAGGAGAATATCAGTTCTTGCGGAGCGTATATATCAGAATATCAAGCTGAATGGAGGCAAAATAAGTATTACGGACAAAACAGAGCCCGAGATAATTGCCGCTACGTTTTCATGCAGCAAAAAAGACTTTAAAAAGGCAATAGGAGCGCTATATAAGCGTCATAAAATAGTGATAAACGACGACTCTATTTCACTTACAGGCAAAAAATAGCAGGCAAATTGATTTTTTTGAAGAAAAAAGTGGTCATAAAGTGTTTGTAATCAGAAAAAAAGTTGTACCTTTGCAGTCGCAAAACAACAATACAAAACAATACTAACAAATTTTTAAACAAAAAATTCATGGCAACAAAAATCAGATTACAACGTCATGGTCATAAGAACTATGCGTTTTATCCAATTGTTATCGCCGATAGCAGAGCACCACGAGATGGTAAATTTATTGAAAGGATAGGTTCATATAATCCTAACACTAATCCTGCTACAATCTCATTGAATTTCGAACGTGCTTTGTATTGGGTTAACGTAGGTGCACAGCCTACAGACACAGTTCGCACAATCCTCTCAAAGGAAGGTGTGCTCTTAATGAAACACCTTATGGGTGGCGTTAAGAAGGGTGCTTTTGACGAAGCAGAAGCACAGCGTCGCTTTGATGCGTGGAAGGCCAAGAAGGAAGCTGCAGTAAGCGCAGTAAAGACTTCAGAAGCTGCAAAGAAAGAAGCTGCTGCAAAACAGCGTCTTGCAGAGGAGCAGGCTAAAAATCAGGCAAAGGCTGAGGCTGTAGCAAAGAAGAAGGCAGAAGCTGCTGCCGCTGCTGCGGAGGCTCAGGCTGCTGAAAACGCAGAAGAAGCACAGGCTGCTGAATAAATTACTACTTGAGGGTTTTCCCTCTGATTGTGATTTGAAAAAAATAAGTTGTGTCGCTAATGGCGGCACAACTTAATTTTTTGCATCATTTGAAATATTCTATTTGATAAAGACTTTCTCGGTATGCCCGTCGGTTTACGATGTTGATTTCCCG